>DATGFS010000032.1 GCA_035308905.1 bacterium
AGCGGGGAGTACTTAAGATGAGTTGGAACGCTTGAGGAAGGTAGTCCCAGCGCAGTTGTTGCACCTCGCGTGGACGGGTAGGTAGTTGTCGATCGCGCGGCGGCCATCGTCGCTATAGAAGAGAACGTGGTCTGGCTGCCACCGTTCTATAGACGCAATGATCCCGCCACAGATGTAACACCGAGCAGCAGTCTTCTCATGGATCGAACAAGAGACTACCGATGGGCGGACGTCGCCCATCAACCGTGACTAACCCGTAGGTCACAATACCCTCGGCCACGACCATGCCGTCCACCGTGGCGGTCACGTGCGCCTTTCCGAACGGATCCTTTTCCCTCAGTGCAACCACGGTCCTGACGAGCTGGGCACCGGGGCGCACCGCTCGACGAAACCTTACACGTTCGAGATTCGCGAGGTAGATCAGACGGCCATCGATGTTGGGGCGAAACCTAACGAGATCTTGTTTTCTCGTTCCTCCGGGGCGGCCGGGCCGTTGGGCCGGCTGCCCCGGTCCGTTTCAGCAGCCCTCGCAGCGGGGCCCTGTTCCTCCACGCATGCCATTGTGAGCAATTCTGAACAGACAGAGAATTCTCGCCCCGTTAGCATCTAAGTAAGGTGATCCTCAGGTGAACGCGCAGGCTAGCGTTTTGTGCTGGTCGGGTCGATCTCGTCCGTCCACAAGATTCTCGTGATCATCAAACTGCACGAGCGCATGCCTGTCGTGGATACCGCAGGAGAAGCCCTTGCGATGCTGGGGCAGGAGAACAAACCAGTAACGCGGTCACAGACCAGTAACGCGCACTGTGCGCGAGATTCGGCCAGGGTTCACGGAAGAGGACGGATATTCATTCACATAGTGGGGACAATGGAGGCGACAAGATGCCTGGACGGACGAGTGCGATCCTGATCATGCTCCTGGTATTCGGATTGTCGGTTGGCGCCGCAATGGCTCAGACGTATCCACCGGCTCAGCCGCCTAGTTCGCCCAGCGCGCCCAGTCAACCCAGTGCACCGAGTCAGCCCAGTGCACCCAGTCAACCCAGTGCACCCAGTCAACCCAGTGCACCCAGTCAGCCCAGTGCACCCAGTCAGCCCAGCGCACCGAGTCAGCCCAGTGCACCCAGCCAGCCTGGGTCAATATCACCCAGTGTAGTCGCGATCGGAGTTGTTGTTGTCCTAGCGTTGATTGTGTTCGCGATTCTGGCTGCGACGCGCCGTCGAAGCGATACCGTCATCATTGACCGTACTACGGGCACCCCGCCAACACGTTAACGAAGTGGTCTTTGCCACGTACCATGGGAAGGGTCCTGGAGCTCAAGGCGGCCACCAGGGCCCTTCTTTCGATCGCGGGTGAGGCCACTTCATGAACAAGTTCAGGAAACTAGGCTTCATCGAATACAACGGCGGCCTATCGATCCACAGTTCTCTCTTCGGCGTCATCCTGCACGACCGATTCAACCCCAAAACGTTCGACCCCAGACGAGTCTGCAATTTTGCACAGACAGGCTCGTATGAATCGTCGCATCGTTTTCTAGTGAGAGGGTGTCCGCCGGAGGTGGCGCTGATGAACCGTGAGGGGATTCTTTTCATCGCGCTCTGCCTTCTCCCTCACCTACAACCGGTTGATACGCCGTCTGGATCGAGGAGGGAACGCTAATGCACCACGTACGTGGAATCGGCACCGTGGTCCGGGCCCAGTGGGTCCGCGACGTCCAGATTTACGTCGGGACGATTTGCAAGGGGTGCGGCGTCGACGAGGGCTTGGCTGCGTGGTACGTATGAAAAGAGACACTACACACGCCTCGCCCCTCAACGGAACTGGGCGATCGTCGTTCCGAGCGCTGGCGTCGATCCTCCGGCGCCCCAGCCTGACATGGGCGCTTTCCCTGGCACTGGTCGGATGGAGCGTCGCGGGCGTTGCGGTCTTGGGTGATGTGCAGGAGCATCAAGTCGCACGTAGCTTGGCCGCTGCGGCCGGGCTAACGGCGATTCCAGGGTCCGGCATCGAAATTGTGCTCACAGACGCCGCCAGTGCGTCCTCATCGGGCGCAGATCCACGCGTCGCGTTGGTGCAAGACGGAGATGTGGTATTGCTGAACATGATGTTGTGGTATGGCGGGGCGCAGGCCGTCGCCGTCAACGGAGAACGAATCACGGCACAGACTACAATTGTATCGTCCGGTCCAACCCTCCTGATCAACGGACGCCGAACGGTCGGGCCATTTCACGTGACGGCGATCGGCGACCCGGTGGTGCTCCGAGGGTCAGTAGAGGCACGTGGGGGAGTCCTTGACAGCCTGCGTCAATCTGGTCTTGGCGTGCACGTCACTACGAAACGGGCCATGGTCGTTGCGGCCGGAGCCAGTGAGCAGTGGGGACACGTGTTCCCTCCGCGCGATTCGCCAACTCCGCGTGCCGCTCAGATGGACACCCCGTGACTGGCGCGATGACGAGGAGGTAGCGGATGACCTCGGCACGGCTATCCGCCCGGCGTCGAGCAGGCAGGCCCACCTGATCGCCGCGCAGCAGGCCAGGTCCTGACGACGCTTTAGGGTCTGGAAGACACCCGGGCACGACGGATCTTAATGAAGGTCCCTGCGTCATCTGTGGGCTTCTCTGGCGCGGCAGTGGGACCCTTAGAGGCAGGGTACGCTTGCAACGAACGCCTGATGCGGATCGGACCGCACCGCCGCCGTCGAGTGTTAAACTCGCCCACCCCAAGCGAGTGAGGATCGTCCGTCCAAACCTCGGTGTCCAAGATGCGAATGCGTCACGTACACAAACCACAACGGATTCTGGCGCCGAAAATGGACGCCGACATGTTGGAGTCGTGTCCCGGTTCGAGCATGGCTGGGGTTTTGTCGACTGCGCGGAACTGAATCGTACCTTCTTCGTGCACTACAGCGACGTTGAAGGGGCGGGGCTTCGGTTGCTTGAGGTCAGCCAAGGATGCCGGCAACGAAGAAGAGGACATGCCGCAGCTCAACTCGTCTAAAGTGTTTCGTCCGCGGTCATCTACCTGAAGGACCACCACCAAGCGCGTAGACGGGACCGAAGCCCGGGGGTGTCGGGGGGGTACAGGTCGGGCGGGCGCCGGCCGCCGATCCACGCAACTCAGAGGGGGACTCGTGGGAGCGCTCTGCCCAAGAGCGGTTCACTCCCCGACGGGTCGGTGTGAGATTTTGCACAGACAGTCCCCCTTGACCCTGCCAGACTAATCTCGCTGTTGCGGCCGGGGCATGCCTGTACGTCAGAGGCGGCGGAGGGGGGTATGTGCGATGGTGCAATTCTCTCCCGAGATTCTTCGCACATGGTCCGAGGACATAGCGTCCGGCTCCATCCTTCACGTGCTTGGCGAGGTGGATCTCTCATCCGCCCCGTCCTTGCGAACGACGCTCATGGGCCTCATCGGTCGAGGACGCCCCGTCATCGTAGATTGCAGCGAACTCCAGTACCTGGACATGAAGGGCGTTCACGTGTTGGAGGATTGCCATGAGAGGGCGGAACAACTGGGCCATCGTTTTGTGCTGGTCGGGTCGATCCCGTCCGTCCACAAGATTCTCGTGATCATCAAACTGCACGAGCGCATGCCTGTCGTGGATACCGTAGGAGAAGCCCTTGCGATGCTGGGGCAGGAGGGAACTGCCCCAGCATCGCACACGTCGTGAGCTTTCGCTTATAGAAGGCCCCCTCTCGTTGCGCTTGGTACGGACGCAGGTAGTGGCCGCGGCGAACGCGGTGGGTGCGGCGGAGTCTGGATGCGGGACGGGTTGGAGTTAGCGGTGGGTGAGGCGCTGGCGAATGCCCACGACCACAGCGGCGCTCCCGGCCCTATGGAACTGGCGATTGCGTCTAAGACTGCGTCGGTTCGCAGTGACCGTCAGGCTAGGACCCGTTCACCCACATCGTGTCGGAGGTGACTCGTGCCCGTTGAAGTCGCACCTTAACTAGACACAAGGAGACGAATCGCCTGCGCCAATGGCGGCATGACCAAATGACCGAGCCTTCAAGTCCCACTCAACTGAGCATCCCGTACCATCGGGATGCGATCTGGAACGTTCGTGATCTGCGGCTGTTTGAGACGCTGACGCCTCGGCAGCTTCGCAAACTCAAACCGCTTTTTGAGGTACGTCACTACCGGCAGGGTGAGGTCCTGTTCCAGACAGGCGACACGGGGAATATGCTCTATTTCGTCGAGAAAGGGGCGATTAAGGTCAGCCTCATCTCGGCCGAGGGCGATGAGCGTATTTTGGACATTTTCAAGCCGGGGGACACCTTTGGCGAACTCTTCGTCAGTCAGGGTCACCATCGAACGGCCACGGCTCAGGCGCTTTCGGCCGCGGTTGTACGGACCCTGACGGAGGATGCGTTCAAACGGATGATGCAAGTGGTGCCGGACGTGTGTCATTATTTCGTGCGTTCCCTCGTCGAGGACCAACGGCACACGCTCGTCCGTTTGGAAGCGGTGATGCACATGGGAGCCGGGCCTCGCTTGTTGACGTTTCTGCTGGACTTGGCTCAGCGTTGTGGCCGCCGAACAAACGGTTACTCAACGCTGGTGCCGGGCCGGATTACGCAGGAAGAGCTTGCCCGCATGGTGGGTCTCAATCGGACCACCGTCACGTTGCTCATCAATAGGTATCGCCGCAAGGGCGTCCTCGGCGGCCGAAGGAATATCTTGCTGATTCATCCTGCGCGCGCACGCGCGTTCCTCCAAAAGGCTGGGCTCACGCGCGCCTAACCCAATTCCGGCGCCCTCATCTCGAGAGGGCGGGGCCTTTGCGCCAACGCGAGAATGTTGCTGTCATTGCAACAACATTTCCTCCCGCCGCAGTATATCCTAACGTCTGAGAACAATTGGATTTCCGAAACCTCGATGCCGGTCGGGAGGTGTCGCGGTGGGAAGAGAGGCGCGCGGCCGAAAACGGACTGAACTGCGGAAGCCGCAGACACGGAGAGCGAGCATCCGCAAAGAAAAACTTGACATCACGACATTCTTCCATGGGAAAGGGTTCACGTCACTTGAGTATGGGGAACAACGCTCCGTTTTTTCCCAGGGGGACTCCGCCACTGCTGTATTCTACATCCGCAGCGGACGGATCAAAATCACGGTCGTGTCCAGGCAGGGGAAGGAAGCGGTCGTCGCGCTTCTCCAAGCCGGCGACTTCTTTGGTGAAGGCTGCTTCGTCGGCCAGCCCTTGCGAATGACGAGTGCGACCGCGATGACGCCCTGCGCGCTCTGGAGAGTCGAGAAGAGCACACTCTTGCGCCTCCTCCATCGCAACCAAGAATTTTCAGACTTCTTTGTCGCGCACCTATTGACGCGGACCATCCGCTTGGAGGCAGACCTCGTTGATCATCTCTTCAATTCGGCCGAGAAACGGCTGGCGCGCGCCCTTCTGTTGCTGGCTCACGTCGGCGACGCGCGGGAGCTCCCCGTCGCGCCGAAGATCAGCCAGGAAACGCTCGCAGAGATGATCGGCACGACGCGAGAACGGGTGAGTTTCTTCATGAACAAATTTAGAAAACTCGGGTTACTCGACTACAATGGCGGATTGCGTATTTACAGCTCGCTCATGACCGTCGTCTTAAATGACCAGCCTGATGATCACAACACGTAGATCACCCGTAGCCCTGCTCCTTCTAGAGATTTGTCCCTAGAAATCCGAGTTACCGAGTTCACCTCATCGAGCGGTGGGGGGAGGGCACCGATGGCAAAGAGAGAAAAGGCGCAGTTTCCCCATCGACGCGTGCTCGAGCAGCTCAGCGAGGGCAAGCGCATCCTCGGGTATCACAAGAACCGCATTCTCTTCGCGCAAGGTGATCCCGCGGACGCCGTTTTTTACATTCGAGAGGGTAAGATTAAGCTGACGGTCACATCCCAACAGGGCAAGGAAGCGGTAGTGGCCATCATCGGCGCCGGCGACTTTCTCGGGGAAGGCTGCCTCGCCGGGCAACCGCTACGGATGGCGACCGCCATCGCCATGACCGATGGTTCGAGCCTTCGCATCGAAAAGAAAACGATGAACGACCTGTTGCACCAACGCGGCACGTTCTCCGAGGAGTTCATGGCCCACTTGCTCAGTCGCAACATTCGAGTTGAAGAGGACCTTGTCGACCAACTGTTCAATTCCAGCGAGAAGCGGCTGGCCAGAACGCTCTTGCTGCTGGCGCAGTTTGGCAAAGAGGGCAAACCTGAGACCATCGTGCCGAAGATCAGCCAAGAGACGCTCGCGGAGATCGTGGGTACGACGCGGTCAAGAGTGAGCTACTTCATGAACAAGTTTAGACGGTTGGGTTTCCTCGAATATAATGGCGAAATGAACATTCACAGTACCCTCTTGAACGTCATCCTCTACGACAAGACCCCGGAGTCCCGGCGCGTCGAGTAGCGGCGTTCCAAATCGGGCGCCGTCCTGCCAGTCATTCCGCGCCTGCGCAAGGTGAGCAGTTTTGTTTAGCTCCCAACGCACCGTGATACCACGTTTAAGACTGTGATGGCGCGCAGTTCGCGGAGCTGAAGCCAAGGCCGGGATCGCGTCTTGCTTTCCTGAATTGTGAGCAATCTTGAGCAGACGGGAAATTCTGGTCTTGTTAGCATTCAAGTGAATCTCAGGTGAACCGTCAGGTCCTCCTGTCGCGTCCGGCAACTCAAGGAGAGGTGGAAGATCATGCGAAAGTTCGCGGTCATCGTTCTTGGTGTTGTGATGCTCTCGGCAGCGTTGTCGGGTATCGCGTCGGCGCAACAGTACCCGAGCGTCTCCAGTCTCGCTGCGTTCAGCGCGTCGACGAACTACATGTCCCAGGCCGGGTACCTCAGATACCTGATGCATCAGCAGACCGGCCAGTGGTTGACGTATCAGGAAGCTGGACGGATTGTGCAGCAGCAGCGCGGCCAATAGCGCTGATAGACTGCGTCAACGGCATACGGCCAGGCTTCCGGGTTTCTTCTGCGGGAGTCTGGCCGTAGATCAGTGGGCGTTACCGCCCCAAGGGGCGCGACACGAGCGGGAGCACGATTTCGAAGGGGGCAACAACGATGAGAACGCGCAGATTCAGCAGGGTAATTGTTGGGGCCATTTGTCTTTCTCTCTTGGGCAGCTTGCTGCTGCCGGGCGTGTCCCAGGCGAGGACGGCGCAGCAGATTGACGCGAGCGTGAATACGGCGCTGGCCCGGTTCACGCACCAGGTGCGAGGATCCAAAGAGTTCCTCCAGGACGCCAAGGGTGTCCTCGTCTTGGCGGATGTCTATCAGGCCGGGTTCGGGGTTGGGGCGGAATACGGCGAGGGCGCGCTGCGCATCCACAGCAAGACCGCCTCGTACTATAACATCAAGGCCGGATCGGTCGGGTTTCAGATCGGCGCCCAGAAGAAGGACATCATCCTGGTGTTCCTGCAGCAGAAGGCGCTCACGGACTTCCGGGCCAAGAACGGCTGGCAGGCGGGCGTTGACGGATCGGTGGTGCTCGTGAACCTGGGGGCGCAAGCCTCCATCGACTCCACGAAATTCAACCAGCCGATCGTGGGATTTGTGGTGGGCCAGGAGGGTCTGATGTACAACCTGACCCTGGAGGGGTCGAAGATCTCCAAGATGCCGAAATAGGCCATGATGGCGGCGGACGTGGTCGCGCCGTCCGTCGCCAATGCTGCGGGGTTGCTGGCCGTGGTGCGCGAGGGTATGCAGCGGGTGTGGCCTCGACGCGAGAGGAGGAGGATTCATGACCGAACGCCGTGATTTTGCTGTTGGGATCTTTATCGGCGGAATGATCGGACTGGCCTTCGGACTGCTGTTCGCGCCGCAGGCTGGCAGTGACACCCGCGACCGCATCCGGCGGGAAAGCGAACGTCTTCGCGACCGGGCGAGGATGACGGCAGAGGGCGTCGCCGAGCAGGCCCGCCGGGCCGCCGGCGACCTGGCCGACCGGGCGCGCACCGGCGCCGATGACTTGGTATCGCGCGCGCGGGACGCGGCCGGCGAGGCGGTGTCACGAGGCCGGTCGGCGTTCGAGGAGCGGGCCGACCGTCTCCGCCGCGCGTGCGATGCGGGGCGTGACACTGCGGGCGGCACCCTGGAGGAGTCCACGCACCTTGGCGAGCCGGAGAATTGACGAAGCCACAACCGACAACGCGTCAGCCGCAACAGCAACAGCCCGCGACGCGCCAGCCAGCGGGCAATTCACAGAACCAGCAGTGTAGAGGTAAGGGGCAGCAGCCCTGCCCGAACCAGGGCGGCAATCAGGGTGGGGGGGAACAAGTAGGTTCGTTCCTCTTGGCCCGGGCGCAGTACTTGGGCGCCCGGGCCAAGTAGGGTAGGGGGTGGTGTCGGATGCAGTGGCCGGAAACGCTCGGCGTCCCGTTCCTGCTGATCGCGTGCGCACTCGGGATCACGACGACCGTGTGGACTGGCGAAGCGGCCGCGGTACCAATGCGTACGGTGCACGACTCAAAGAACGTGATCGCCATCACCGTGCCAACGACATGGCAGATTCAGTCGCCGAGCGGCCGCGCGGCACTCAAGGCGACCGCGCCGAGCTCGGGCTCCGGGCTGCCGGACACCGTCGAGGTGGTGGTGCACATCGTGCCAGCGGAGGTTACGACTCCCCTTGCGTGCGAGAACGAGGCCGCGTGGGTGACCCAGCACTTTGCGCACATTACCCCCGTGACCGTGGCGAAGGCTCCCGTCACGATCGGCGGGGTCCCCGCGTATTCGTGGACGTACACGTGGCAGGCGAGCACGACGGAACACCGATGGAGCCAGCAGGTGTGCATCGTGCGGCAGCACACCGCCTACGTCGTGACCGGAACGACGAGCAACACGCCGGCGGCACGGGCGGCTCGGGTCCCGCTCTTAGTTCAGATCATCGACTCGCTGCGGATTCTGACGCCCAAGATGTAGCTCCACCGGCCGGGTCGCTCGTTTCAATCCTCACCCAGACGCGCTCCGTGCCGCCATAAAACCGCGGCGGCTCACTTTCAGCAAGTGGGGCGACCTGCGCCATCCTCAGTGGTTCTCCTTTTTTCTTTCGGGGCGAAATGGCTTGGGAGACCGCGAACTGGCGATGTCGGCCACTCGGATCCCCAGACCGCCTTCTCTTCCGAGGAGCACATGGGGGTCGCAAGCGAAGACGCACGGTCCTCGCAGTGCAGCAGAGCGTGTTTAGCCGGTGACGACTTACCGCTCCCCTTCGATTCCAACACTACGAGGCTGAGTCTTGGTGACGCCAAGCAAGTGACTCCACTCATCTGCGCCGCCTAAACCACCCGAAGAAGACAATCCCCACAAGGACAACTATCATCAGTATCGTGATCATGGTTCGTCCCTCCTAGTTGCGCGGACGTTCGGCGGGCGGGGACGGCACTCCTGGAGTGCGCGTCAGGGGGGCTGGAACACCGGCGAGGGGCGCTCCGGTCGCGCAAGGAGCAAAGACGGACCTGGACGCGGCGGATGTGTTAGTCCTAGCGCCGATCGCCCTGCCGCACCGGAGCGTCCTGGAAGTTGTCCCGTGCAGGCCCCGGACGTTGTAGTTTACGGCCGGTATTGCGGCCGGTAGCGATGTCGGTAGTATTCGCTGGTACTACGTCGATATGGTCCCATGCTTTACGGCTGGGTCGCCGGCCGCACCGATGAATGGTGGTGTGCGATGAGCCACTGGCCGCCGCGGTTCACGACGAGCCAGGTAAAGCGCGCAGGATCCGGGCTCGCGACTTGTCCGACGTGATGCCGCCTTCTCATGCGACACCTCCCCCCCAGCATACTCGCGTCAGCCACCTAGCACGCAGGTCGCGTGGAACCCGTCGATTCGTATCAACCTCCAACCACGCCTCTTCATCTCGCCACGGCGGTTGCCAGTGATTTCTTCGGTCGAATGCGCGCGAACGGACTGGGACGGATCCAGCCCGGAAACGATTCGATGAGTGCGCGGGGCCCCGCGACCTCCATTAGCCGGCGGTGCAGGGCTTCATCGTACGAGAACTTCCGCAGGTGCCAGTCCACCAGGGTAGCGGAGTCGGTCGTCACGATGAGATCTTCCGGAGCTCCGGGATACGCGGTACGTGGGCGGACCAACGCACACTTCCACAGTGACCACGAATCTGCCGCCTACGTGATTAGCGGGACGCTCGTCTTTTGGTCCGGCGATGGGCTCGCCGAGAAGGTAGTCGCGGGGCCGGGGGATTTCCTGTGCTGGCGTGCCGCATCTGTTCCTGAACGGGAGCACGACCGAGCCCGTGGTCGCCGTGCTGGCCCGGACCGACCCGAACGAGCACGAGAGTACAACCCTGCTTCCTGAGCTCGAGAAGCTCAGCCACCTGGCGAGCGCATCAGCCTAGGTTGGCGGAGGTCGTCTTCCACCGCGTGTACTAGCGTCAAAAACGGGCTAACGTCGTCGGTGGGTAGGAGGCGCTTCGGCTAGTCGGCCCTGATCGTCCCTTCCTCCAAAATCTTCACACAACGTCGCATCTTCGTATACAGCTCAGGGCCAAACGCCATCATGTTGTGTTCCCGGGTAGCGTGCTCAGCACAGAGTTGCATGACCTCTTCCAGGCTTGAACCCCGGGCCTGAAAGTCGCAATCAGTGCCTGCGTCACGGCAATTGATGAGATACACTCTTGCCATATCGATCCTCCCCCAGGGGACTCACTGACCTTCGATAGGTACGGCCGTGGCGCCCACCACCCCTGCAGCCGCCCTCAGTACAAGTGCCGGAGGCTCGCGGACGCGTCGGGTATCTTAGGTCGACCCGCTCATGGCACCCGCCAGTCGCGCGCCACTCCCGTCAAGTGCCATGCAGTCAAGTCGCCATAAGCCCCCCGGCTCCGGAAGGCCACCGCCTTTCCGTTTTCATCCTCGACTTTGACGGCAGCCTTAGATGACTGCGACGAGAGCCATTTTTGTGCCTTTACCAACACCCCTTCGGGGGTAGACTCTTTCGTTACACGGAATGTCCGCTCCTTATATTCGTATTGTGTGAGTCGCGTCGTCCTCCGCACCGTGAGTGCCTCCTGAGCCTGTTGCCGGGTGATCGACTAACGCCGCCCGTTCCCGGTCAATCCCGACGCGGGCGCGGGCCTCGGCCGTCAGACATGAAATGGGCGCGACCTCTCCCCTGAACGATTAACCGGTCGCTCCCCCTCGTTCGGCAGGCTGCCTCACCCGCTCTCCGCGACGAGAAGGCCCTCCGTGCCGACCCGGCCAGGCCCGCGATTTGTCCACAATACCCCCAGGTTATCCGAACGCCAGTTTGTCATGATGAGTGAGATACGTAAGCGTCTCTGGACAGAATACCTCATTGAAGATGGCATCCAATACACCTATCGCGACAGCCGGACGGTCAGTGGCGCGTTTGTCCGTCCGCAGTGTGAGCCGCCGCTTACCTGCAGATTGGCACCGGTGACCCACGAGAGTTTTTCCGATGCCAGCATCAGCACGGCCTCCGCGACGTCCGAGGGGACGCCGGTGCGTCCGAGGGGCGTCATCTCGATCATGAGGTTCAAGTACGGATGTGTCGCCTCACCTCGGCGCAGTGGGGCCTCGGTGACCACCCCCGGACTGACGGCATTCACGCGGATGCCGCAGGGGCCCAACTCGGTTGCGAGGACCTGCGTAAGCATATCGATCGCCGCTTTCGATCCGCAATATGCAGCGGCGCCCGGGCGCGCCGAGGTGGCCGCCCCCGACGAAACGTTGACGATCGAACCGCGAGCGCCCCGCGCAACCATCTGGCGCGCCGCAGCGCGACAGGTCAGAAAACAGCCCTGTGTATTCACCAGGAAGGGCGCCTGCCAGGTCGCGAGGTCCATGTCAAGGATCGGGGCATTAGGAGCGGTGCCGTGGCAATTCACTAGGATATCGACCGGCCCCAACGACGCTGTAACGTCGGCAAGCATGCTCTCGACATCCGCCTCGCGACTTACATCCCGAACCACCGCGATCGCTGTCCCTCCGGAGTTCTGGATCGCGGCAGCGACTGCGGCCGCGCGAGGGGTATCGAGATCGCATACGGCCACCCGGGCGCCTTCGCGGGCGAACATTTGGGCGATGCTACGCCCGATGCGTCCTCCGCCGCCGGTCAGCCAGACGACCTTGCTCTGATACTCCGTCACCGAAAGCTCCTTCCAGGCGTCCGAATCCAGTGGCGCAATTCGTCAAGACTGTGGTTAGTGGCGCATCTTGGTTCACCTGCCTGGCGAGGCGCCATCAGGTCTTTGTCGATCTCGAATCGAAGCGTGTATCCAAATGAAGATTGCGCGTGATCTGGCATGAGCGCGGCATCGCCCGGGGCGATTTGCGTAAGCGTGATGCTTTCCCTCGGGGCAGCAGGGCCAACCGTCGCGCCGGGCCTCTACGGCGGTTTCACCGCCCAACCGGTAACCCTCGAGGGCGCGTTGCAGGACGTGCGTTCAGGGGAGGTCGTCGTTATCGGCGAGCAGCATGACGTGCCGGCGCACCACGAAAACCAGCTCGCCGTCCTGCGGGCGCTGAAGAATCTCAAGCTCAACGTCGGCGTGGGATTCGAGCTGTTCTCCTACCCCGATCAACCCTGGCTGGATCGCTACTTGGACGGCGAGATACCGGAATCTGTGTTCCTGCAGAAAGTTCATTGGGACGGCCTTCTCTTTGAATGGTACCGGCCGCTGATCCTGTTCCCGCGCGAGGCCGGCGGTCAGGCACGTGCGTTTAACGCACCGGCGCATCTCGCCGCGGCGTTGGCGCGACAGGGGCTGGTGCGGCTCTCGGCCGAGGAACGGTCTTGGCTGCCGCCGGGGTTCCGGCTGGGCAATGCGCTGTACTTCGAGCGCTTCGCAAGAGAAGCGCGGCAACACGGTGCCATCACAGCGCCGCAGACTCGCAGGTTCTTCGCCGCGCAGAGCGCGTGGGACGACACGATGGCGTGGCAGGCGTCTGAGTACCTGAAGGCGCACCCGGACCACACACTTGCGGTCATCGTCGGCGATTTTCACGTGAGTTACGGGGGCGGCCTGCCGGATCGGCTGCGGAGCCGGAGCATCACGAACATCCTCGTTATCTCTCAGGTCAATGGATACGGGCTAAGCGATGGTGAGGTGCGCCGGTTGCTGGAACCGGATCCGCGTTATGGCGCGCGGGGCGATTTCGTGTGGCTCACACGGGAACGACCGCGCCGCTAAATGCGCCGAGCGAAGGTCGCAACCAAAGTGATGACCGATTCTACGCAAGACGCATCGGCACCCCACGCGAGCGGTTCGTTCACGGCGCCGGCCGGCGATGCGGACGCGCACGCTAAGTCCTTGCTCCCACTCAACAACCTACTGCAACTCTTGACGAACTGTGCCTGGTACATCGGCACGCCGTTCATTCCACTTTACCTCGTGTCGCATGGTGCGTCCGTGGGCGTGGTTGGGGTGGTCGCCGGCCTATCCGGGATTGTGCCGCTGGCCGTGGCGCTTCACGTGGGCGGTCTCGTCGATGAGCGCGGCCCCACCGTCGTCTTTGTGGGGGCCGTGGCGCTCTTCGGCCTCGGAGCCGCAATGCTCGCGGCATTTCACGGGATCCTCGAGGTCACCATCGCGTATACGCTGCTGGCCGCCGCCAACATTGGGCTTGCCGTCGCGTCGCAGGCCGTCGTCGCCAACGCGAGCACCGACGCGACCCGCATCAGAAATTACGGCTACTACGCGGTTTCTTACTCCGCCGGCGCTGTCGTTGGTCCCGTGATCGGAGGGGTTCTCGCCGCCCGGTTGGGCTATACGGCGACGTTTCTTGCGATGGCGCTGTTGATGTTGCCGTCGCTCGCTGTAGCCTTGATGGTGCGAGGTGCCCGAGTTTCAGATCATCGGAGCGGCTCCTTTTGGGCCGTCCATACGGTCGTGGGCACAATTTTGAGCAACCGTGGGGTCGGAGCGATTTTGTTCGTGTCCGGCATTATGAATTGCGCCCAGGCGCTGCAGAGTACTTTCTATCCCCTCTACCTCTTGAAAGTGGGGTTGTCGGCGACGTTGATAGGCTTTGCGATTGCCGCCATCAGCCTGGCGTCGATGGGCGTCCGCATGCTTCTGGCGAGCGCGGTGGCACAGGTCGGTCAGATGGGTGCTTTGGTCGGTGCGATGGTCCTCAGCGCTGTGGCGTTTGCCTTAACGCCGTTTGCCCGGCAGTTTTGGCCCCTCCTCGGCGTATCTGCTCTCATGGGTGCGAGCCTGGGATTTACCCAGCCGCTATCGATGAGCTTGCTCGCAGAGTCGGTGGCTCAACAGTTTTGGGGAGCCGCGTTTGGGTTTCGGCAGAGCGTACAGCGGGTGGCCGGCATTCTCAGCCCGTTTGCGTTCGGCGTTGCGAGCACGGCGCGGGGCGTTGAATCGGCATTCTATCTCGGCGCGCTGGTACTCCTCGGTGCTGCCGGCATCATGACAAAGGTATCCGACGGGTTCGGCCGCCGTCCCGAAGGATAGTCGGCGGCCGGCCCGGGATCCATCGGAAAAGGGCTTTGCTTGGGCTTATCCATGCGCGACGATGCGGCAGAACGCAGCCGCAAGCTTCGGATCGAACCGGGCGCCGGATTCGCGCTGAAGCGCGGCGATCGCGTCGCGATAGTACAGCTTCGGGACGCCCGGTCGGCCCGTGATCATCTCGCCGTAGGCGTCCACCACGGACAAGACCCGCGCGCCGAGGGGGATCGCCTCTCCCTTGAGCCGGTCTGGATGTCCGGCGCCGTCCCAGCGCTCAAATCGATGGCGGAGAATCGTCGCGACATCGCTCAATCCCTCGGCGTCCTTGAGCATCTGATGGGCGACGGCGGGCTCTCTTTCGAGCATGGTCAGCTCATCATCCGTCAGGCCCGCCGCCTTCTTCAGCGTCGCCGCGGGCACGTCGATCTTGCCGATGTCGTGGAGAAATGCAGCGCGGCGCGTGGATAGGATCTCGGGGTCGGAGCACTGAAGCGCACGCGCGAGCGCTTCCGCCCAGTCTGCCAGAAGTTTGCTGAAGTTCGCGACATGGCCGTTGTGCGCATCCAGACGCCGCGCCACCGCGACGATCTGTTTGTCTGCGTCCGGTGCATTCGCCGCCCCGGCCCGCTCCACGAGATCGAGATAGGTCGTCGCGCCGCCGGCCTCCTGGGGCTGCGTTCGCGCGGCCTTCACGTCCGGAACCGGCGTCTGCGTTTCTTCTGCTCGTGCGGCTCGGCGGTCGCGTGCGGACGCGTCGTCCGCCGCTTCCGGCTGTGCCTGCCTCTGCGTGGCCCGCGCGCGCTCTGTTTCCAGCGCCCGGCGCTCGGCGTTGACCCGGGCGGCCTCCGCGTCCAGCGCGGCTCGGTCTCCGGCGAGCCGGGCCTCCCGCGCCTCCAGGTCTCGTCGCAGCGTGTCGAGCCGAACGTTCTCTTCGTGCAACCGGCTTCGGCTTTCCGAGAGTCGTGTCTCCTCGTTTGCGACTTCCGCCCGCGCGGCGGCGAGCTGTTCCCCAGCGCTTTCGCGGCGCGCTCTCTCGGCCTCTACGTCCTGCCACGCCGCCGCGAGCTTCTCACGTTCGCCCGCAAGCCGCTCTGCGTCGGCCTCCAGCGACGCGCGGTCCGCGGCGAGCCCGGCTGCCTCGGTTGCAAGGGCTTGTTGCGCGGCGGCCACGCGATCGCTCTGCTCGTTGACGTCGGTCCGGCTCTCGGCCGGAATCGCGCGTTCGTCCGCGGGGGCGGCGCCGATGTGCGACCGGGGCGGTAGTTCCGCCTCGAGCGTCTGATGCTCGTCAATGCGGCGCGCGGGTCTGCCGGCAGGGGGGGTATGTGTGTCCGCGCGTTCGCCGAGTCCGCGCGCGGCGTCGCCGACGGCATGGGCGGCCCCCTCGCCGAGAGCCGCCGTCGCCTGTGCGGCGAACGCACGCATGCCCTTCTGTTCCTCTTCCGAGCACTCGTGGGGCGCATCGTAGTAGTACGCAAGCGCGGCGATAACCCGGCCGTCCCGGCCAAGCGGCCACACGCACATCGACCGGAAGTTCTCTCGTACGAGCGCGGCGTGATCGGATGACAGTTGAAGCACGTCGCGCACAATCCACGGCGCGGGATCGGTTCTCCGCCTCGTTTTCGGCAGATCCATGCATGCGAGCTCTGGATGGCGGAGAATATGAATCCAGGGGTTGATGCCGTTTGGCGTGACGAGTTCGGCGACGTACCGCTCGGATAAGTTATGCGTCCATGGGCAGGTCACGACGCCGGCCGGTGACCGGAAGAAAATCGCGGCGTGGTCCGCTTCGGTCAAAGCAAGCAGGGCGCGTGCGATTGCCGCGACGGGGGATTCGGCCGGTGCGGGGCTCGTGAGCATCTCACCGGCCGCGGCGAGACGGACCAGGAACGTGCGCTGCGCAGCGCCATCCGCCGGCGCCGCACCCCCCGGCGTCTCGACCGTCGCTTGTGGATTCATATTGTGTCCCACGCTCGCAACTCGTCTGTAGGAATCAGTCCGTCGGGTCGGCGCGGCGGCGCAAACCTTTCGTGAAGTTGTGTGTCACCCGACCCGTGGGGACCTTAGACGACCGAAATCTGGGAACTGCACGGAGGCCGGGTGGGCCGGCTGCCAATAGAAATGGTAGGCGAGAAAGGCCGAGGCAGCCAGCAAAAACAGCATGGTCGCGGTATCCAATTCGTAAAGTCCGAACACTCCTCCGGCCAGGAACGCGGTGAGGATCGAGATCGCCACGGCCGGCCACAAATGGAAGATCCCGTTCATCATGTGCTCGCCCCAGTAGGACTCGCCGGTATCCAGTTGCGCCTCCGCGATACCAACGCCCAAGATGCTGACGACGAGCAGCATCGCGATCACGAATACGGACAGCGGGCGTGCGCGCACGTTTCTCTCCCCCGGGGCTGCCGGGATCCGGCACTGCCGATCGCTGAGCGATTCAGGCCCCCGGCATCATGATGCCCCGGCTAGACGGCTTTCGGACGCCGCCCAGCGGCACTGCGATGGCGCATGATTCGCGGCCATTGAGCGGTTGCTGTTATCCCGCGAGCCACACCCGGTTGAGGAACGCCAGTGCCGTCCGGTAGTCGGTGGCCGGCCATCCCTGCACCCGCTTGTTGATCGCCTGAATCTCGTGGGGGTGGTAGAGGAAGTTGGCGGCCTGTTCCTCCGCGAGCCGCCGGTACAGCCGCGCGTAGATCTCGCGGCGTTTCGCGGCGTTGAACGTGACGAGCCCCTGCAGGAACAGCCGGTCGATTTCCGCGTTGGAGTACCCCCAGATGTTAAGCGAGCCGTTCGTCTGGAAGTATGAGTGCAGGTCCGGGGTCTGCGGCACGATGTAGTAGAAGCAGAACGCCTCGTACTCCTCGGTGACGTGCTCGCGGCGCACGAACTCGGTGAACTCGAGCGGCTGGAACCGGACGTCGATCCCAATGTCCCGGAGGTTCTGCTGAACGATCAGCGAGGTGTCGATGCGCTCGGGCTGTCCCTGATCGGTGTTGAACGTGAACACGAATTTCCGGCCGTCCTTGGCCAGGATGCCGTCCGCGCCGGCCCTGAAGCCGGCCTCGTAAAGCATTTTCTTGGCCCGCTCCGGATCGTAGTCGAACGTCGGCGCGTCCTTCACGTACCAACCCTTCAGCGCGCTGGGAATCGGACCGTTTGCCAGTTCCGCTCGTCCCCGGGCGACCTGTTGGATGATTCCTTTCGTGTTGATCGCGTGCGCGAACGCCTGACGGACCGCGCGTGCGCCCCACCACCGTCCCAGCGTCGGGCTCTTGTCCGTTCGGTAGTTGGCGCCGAAATACCGGAAGTCCATCACCGGCTGCTCGGTGATCGCGATGGTGGGGGTGCCCGCGAGCGCGGGAATCTGGCCGACCGTTGGGAACGCGATGTCGAGCTCGCCGGTCTTGACCTGCAGCACCGTGGAATTCAGGTCGCGCACGACCTTGTAGATGATCGCGTCGAGATACGGCCGTCCCTCGTGATAGTTGTCGTACACGGTGACCGTGAAGTGGTCGCCCGTGACGTGCTCGCCGAACTTGAACGGCCCGGTGCCGACCGGATGCTGGAGGAACGCCTGCGGGAACTTGGTGGCGTTGAACTCCTGCCCCTCCAGCAGGTGCTTGGGCATGATGAACGCGATGTAGCACAGGAGCTCCAGGAACGACGAGTACGGGGTCTTCGTGGCGACCCGGACCGTCAGCGGGTCCACGACCTCGACGCCGGTGACGGGCTCGAAGTTCCCGCGCAACTGGCTGTTGATCTTGGGATCCGCGTACGCGTCGATCGTGTACTTGACGTCGTCCGCTGTGAACGGATGGCCGTCGTGCCACCGGACGCCGCTCTTGAGATGGAACGTCCACGTCAAGCCGTCCTTGGACACTTCCCAGCGCTCGGCAAGATCGGCTTCCGGCGCCCAGTCCGCCGGCCGGAGGCGCACCAACTTATTGAACATGGCGTTGTTCACCATCAGGTTCTGGATCAGCCCGATGGGCGGCCACGGCGTGATGTTGGCGTTGACGGGTATCCGGAACGTACCGCCGCGTCGAGGGGTGGGCGCGGCCGACGCGCGTTCGATCTGCGTCCACGGCGCCGGCGGTCCGGCGGCCGCGAGCCCGAGGCCGGCGGCGCCGGCAAGCAGCCCGCGTCGCGTCAGGGTGCGGCGTCGTGCGGTGACGCCGGAGACCGCGGGGATCGTGCGCACGGGACCGGGCATCGGCGTGTCACCTCGCGCTGCGCGTCGAAGACGCACGTGTCCGTCCGGGCAGGCCTGCGAGATATTCGGCAAGGAGGCGCTCGGCTCCGCCAGAAGTACACGTGTGGAGGCGATGTCCGATGCCGCATATCGTGTACCTCGAGTCCGTGACCGGATACGGCGCTGCCGAGAACACCCGCCGGCTCGAGATCCTCCGCGGGTACCTGCGTCCCGGGTTCACGATCGAGCTCCTCAACCCGACCGACGGCCCCAAGATCCTCGAGCGGCGGGAGGACTTCGAGCAGGCCGGCCGGGCCGCCCTCGCGGCGGTCACGGAGATCGGGCCGGATCGCTGCGCGGCGATCATCGCCGCGGGCGCGGTGGATCCGGCGCTCGCCGATCTGCGCGCCGCCGCCAAGGTTCCTGTCATCGGCCCCGGGGAAGCCTCGTTGTTCCTCGCCCGCATCGTGGCATCGCGTCTTGTGATTCTCACGGTAGAACCCGCCGTGCCCGCGGCTCACGCGATGATCAAGAACGTGCCGGCGCGGCCGAACACCGTCGTCGTCCACACGATGAAGACGACGGTGCGCAAGATCCTGGCCGACCTCGACGCGGGACGCCGGTTCATGCGCGAGGAAGCGGCCGCCGCCGTGCGGGAGCACCGCGCAGACGCGATTTACCTCGGTTCGATGACGCAGGGCACGCTCGGTATCGCCGAAGACCTCCGGACGCAGCTCGGGCTTCCGGTCCTCGACCCTTTGCCCATTTCCGTCTACGCGGCGCAGGAGGCGGCCTCGACACTCGCCCACTGAGCGTGGGCCCGCAGTCTGATGGAGGGGGAGCCATGATCGCAAGCCCGCACTTCACCCCTGCAGACGCCGAGTTGACGCGCAAGATCGGGATCGTCAACCTGCACGACGATTTTCCCCTCATCATCGCGAAAGAGCAGTTCGAGGGCGTGTACGACTCTCTACGGCGGTACTGGCTGCCAAATTTTCGTGCCGGTTGACGCAGTCGTTCGGCCGGCGGGCGAAGCTTTCTTCACAAGAACGGGTTTACTGTCCGAACGCTGCCGTAGAGACGGTCATGCTGGAAGTCTTCGGACAGAAGTTCCGACAGGCCGAAGTGCTCCGCATACGCCCATAAATGCGCGTCGAACCAAGACAGCTGGTACGCCACGGCCCCCCGCAACGCGGTCCTCAAGAGCATCTCGTCGGGGTACAGTACCGTAAACTGTCCCACCATTTCCTCGGCTTCTCGGAGCGCATCGTGTGTCGAGAGAAGTGGTGCCGCGCGTCCAAGCGGCCGGGTCGCCGCCGCAACAAATTCCATGATCGCCTGGTGAGGAACCCGGATGGAATCTTCCGCGATCCCTCGCCTCAGGATCTCAGTTGCGACCTTTTGGCGGTCCGGGAACCGTGGGTCGAAACGATAGACGAGGATGTTCGTATCAACGAGCGCGGCCACGACGATAAAGGTCCTCTCGGTTCCACCCCCGGCTCTGTGCCGATGCCGCGGGGGAGCGATTATTCCTTTTCCGTTGTCTGGCCGTCGCCAAATCGAAGCGGCGAAGGCGCTCGGCAAGGCTCACTGTCTTGATCTTCCTCCCCGGAGGGACGACGCGAATCAGGTCCCCGGAAGCGAGCCATTCGATTTCGTCACCCGGGCGAATACCGTAGAGATCCGCCACCGCCTTGGGAACCGTGACCTGAAGCTTCGACGTCACCTTGGCCATATCCTTACAATAGCAAGGATATGATCCTTGTTCAAGTGTCGTCCATGTTGTGCGCACAATACGGGGGGACACTCGGCGTCTGTGGAATTATTGACATCGAGCAAGTCATTGCAGCCGCACTCCATGCGGTTCCGCGTGAGTCTTGGCGGGGCGGATGAGCGGTCGCCCGACCCCTTGGTGAACCCAAGGATCCCAAAGATAGGCCTTTGCCGAACTCGAACAAGGGGTAGGAACCTATCGAAGTGCGTGATGGCGTTGGGAAGACGCCTCGAGGTCGATGGACCGCGTTGGCAGCAGGAGACTCCCCGCCGCGTGCAGAGCGAGACCGTCATCTCTGGCATCGGGGTCTCGTTGTCACGTTGCTCTACACAGCCGCCGCACTCTTGGCTTTGTCGCCGAACTGGCCGGGACGCATTCTGTACGATGGCAACGCGCCTCCGCTTCCCTACCGATGGGTCGTGCCGCCGCCCGACCTCCGTCGGGGGAATCAGCTTCCGACGCCGGGCACTGCGTCCATCCCGCTCACAGTCGCGGGTTCCGGTTCGGCCTCGATTTCGACCGACGATGCTCAGGTCGCCGTCGTTGTTCCGGAAGCCGCGTTTGCCGGCCGCGCGGATGAGACGTCCGTGCAGGTCCGGATCACGCCGGTCGACCCGAAATCCTTATCGTCGCCGCCTCCCGGCCTGCGCTTCGACGGCAACGGCTACGCGATAGTGGCGGCGTACGCGAGGTCCAGGGAGCTCGCCGTGCTGCGCAAGCCGGCGACGATCGTGTTGCGATATCCTATGCATGCAACCATATTAATGCGCAACATCGGTCAGGAATGGCGGCCGCTTCCGGCCAATACGGTTCCGTCTACATTGCAGATTTTTGCGACAACGAATGCCTGGGGAACGTTCATCGCTGCGGCTCCAGGGGGATTGAACCAGAGATCGTCATGGACCACCTATGTCGCGGCAACGGGCGCCCTGCTCGGCGGGCTTTCCATCGGCTGGCTCCTGAGGTGGCGCGCCTCGCACGCGGGTCCGTCTGGCGGGCGCTGAAGACGTCTCGCGGAGGATATGTCCGAGAATCCTGAGAAACGCCGTGTCGATCGACGTTGTACAGATGCATTCCTCTGGGGGGGACGGATGAAGTGTCGCGACACGCTCGGTAAGTGTATCTGGTCGGTTATCGCGCTTGCGCTCATCACCGTCGTTCTTTTTGGACCACCGACGGTCGCTCTCGGGCAGGGAGTCGGCACCGAGGCCATCACGCCGAATCCACCCGGGGTGAACTTTTTCAATCTGAGCTTGCAACAGACGCGATCGTTGTCCCGCAGCAAGAACTTCCAGGTTGTCGGCCACAGCTATTTCAAGGGACCGTGGCTGGCGCCATTTGCGCAGGCGACGGGCCTCGGCGCCGGATTCAACACCCTGCGCGTTCATGACGGGGTCGCGTACCTCGCCGGATACGCAAGCCCCGTCACGCTCTTTGGCGTTATCATCGCCGATGTCCACGATCCGGCCAATCTCAAGCCCCTGGCCGTGATTCCCTGCAAGCCCGGCACCCGCTGTGCGTACCTCAGGGTCAACTATGCCAAGCACATTCTGGTCGTGGGTCACGACACCAACGGCGACAATCCGCGGAAACCCCCCACGGGCCAGCTGGCACAGGCCGGGTTGGGATTCTACGACATTTCGAACCCGCGCGCCCCGAGGGGCCTCGGGTTCATTGTCACGCGCGAGGGCGGCGCGACCCACGGGTTCGACATCGATGACCGCTACGTTTATGGGTGCGCGAACACACCGGAGACCGCAAACCCGAAGTTCGGGGGCGGCAATCAAGAGTTGGTGATCGTTGACTACGGCAATCCCCAGGCACCAAAACTCGTCAGTACATTGCACATTCAGGGGCAGCACGAAGGCGAAACGTTTGCAGCCCAGGACCAGACGAATCCCGACGGCACGCCGCAGCACGTTTGGTGCCACGAGGTCATCAAGCACAAAGATCGTTTGTACATAGCGTGGCGCGATGCCGGGTTGGTCATTGTGGATGTTAGTAACCCATCGTCGCCTCGCATCATCTCGCGGCTCGATTACGTGCCGCCGTTCAGCGGAGGGAGCCTCGGAGGGGCCCACACCGCCGCGCCGGTGATCGCGAATCCCACCGAATACCCGAAGCTTCTGGTGCTCAACGATGAGATTTTCGATTGCCCATCCGGGGTGACTCGGATCGTGGACATCTCGAACCTGTCGAACCCGCAGTTCGTGTCGAACATGCGCATTCCGGCTGTAGACGACAATTACAATTACAAGACCGGAAAGTTTGTCTGCTCTGGGACGGTGCAGTCAAGCCACCTCCCGTGGTTTGATTACAGATCACCGGGGCTCGTGTACCAGGCGTGGTACGATCAGGGCCTGCACGCGTGGGATATCTCGGATCCGAACACTCCCAAGGAGATCGGGTATTACTTCTCGCCCCGATATCCGTGCGTCGGTCCCTGTGGAGGTGGATTCCCCGGGGCCGTCAATCAACACGGCGACCGTCACACGCGCGAGGTCTTTCAGGATCCGGCCACGGGCCTGCTGTACGTGACGGACGGCAACGGAGGCGGACTGACGGTGCTGCGCTGGACGGGACCGATTCCGCGACCACCCTTGCCCGTTCGGTGAGTGGTGCCCGCCGGGGGACGAAGCGCGGCTGGCGGAACTTCTGGCGCGATGCCTGGAAAGCGGCGAATGTTGCCACCGAAGTGCACTCGCTAACCCCAGGGCGGTCGGAACATGCTGGTGCGGCTCCCCGGGACCGGGGAGCCGCACCGCGCCGGTCCTGAGCGGGTACCCAGATTCCACGTGACCAATACGCTCGGGTCCGTCATTTTAGACTTCGATGGCCTGCTGGCCGACACCGAGCTTCCGACTGTAGGCGACGCCAGGCGCCAGCCCGGCCTCGTGTTGGCCGAGCTTCTACGACGTCGTGGACCAAGTCAACCTGTGACGGGGAGCAGATCGTGATTATCTACAAAGGCCGGCAGATTCCGGAGACCTTCGAAGAGATTGTCGATCCGCGGCACACCGCCCTCATCGTCCACGAGATGCGGAACGATCTGCGGGAGATTGGAGCGGCCGACAAGGACGGGAAGATGATTCGCATCGATTTCGACTCCATCGTCGCCCCGATCGGGAGACTTCTCGCGGCCGCGAGGGACAAGAACATGCGAATCATCTTTGCCGGGTACATGGGGCACTCGACCGAAAGCCTGTATTCGGATGTGATGGTCTGGCGGCATCACAAACGGCTGCTGGACCCTAAGACCGCGCCGGCGGCTCCGGGCGTGGTCGAGAAGAGCCGCGGGTGGCAGGTCATCGATGAGCTCAAGCCGCGGGAGACGGAGATCATCCTGGCGAAGCCGCGCGTCGACTGCTTTATCGGCACCAACTTGGAGCTCTTGCTGCGGTGGAACGGCATTCGGACGATCGTCATCGCCGGCGTGGGCGCGGAGGTGGGCATCCTGCCCACGACCTTCCACGCGATCAACCTGGGCTTCTTCGTCGCGGCGCCGGCGGACTGCATCCGGGGGACGGCGCGGGAGTGGACGGGCGACGCGATGAAGTTCATCGGCGGCAACGAGCACGGCCCGCTGGCCCTTGTGCAGCCGTCGTCCGACATCATCGCGGCGTGGGAACGGTACTGAGCCGGTCCGGTCGAGACCGCCGGGCAAGGAGGACCTCGTGACATCCGCACTGCGTCCGCACAGCTCCCATTGGGGCGTCTTTACCGCGGAGGTCCGCGACGGCGACCGCGTGACGGTCCATCCGCATCCGCTGGACCCTGATCCGTCGCCGCTGCTTGCGAATATCCCCGGCGGCGTGCGGCACCGGACGCGCGTGGCGCAGCCGATGATCCGGGCGGGGTGGTTGGATCACGGCCCCGGGCCGGCGGACGGCCGCGGCGCGGAGCCGTTCGTCCCCGTCGGTTGGCCCGCGGCAATTCGATTGCTCGCGGACGAGCTCAAGCGCGTAATCGGTCAATACGGCCCGCAGGCCATTTATGGAGGATCTTACGGCTGGGGCAGCGCCGGGCGATTCCATCACGCCCAAAGCCAAGTCCATCGCTTTCTCAATTGTCTCGGCGGCTACACCCGCTCGGTTCAGACGTACAGCCTCGGCGCGTCGCGCGTCATCCTGCCCCACGTCATCGGCACGCACGACGAACTGCTCCACTCGGCGACGGCCTGGCCGGTCATCACGGCCAACACGCAGCTGGTCGTCTGCTTCGGCGGGATTCCCCTGAAGAACGCGGCGGTCAACTCCGGCGGGGTGACGCGGCACACCGTGCGCGGCCATTTGCGAGAGGCCGCCCGGCGGCAGGTGCGATTCGTGCAGTTCAGCCCGTTGAAGGATGACCTTCCGGAGTTTCTCGAGGCCGAATGGCAGCCGCTGGTGCCCGGCACCGACGTGGCCGTCATGCTGGCGCTCGCGCACGTGCTCGTCACGGAGCGATTGCACGATCGGGACTTTCTGGCCAAGTACTGCGTCGGGTTCGAGCGATTCGAACGCTATCTCCTCGGGCTCGACGACGGCCGGCCGAAGAGCCCCGAGTGGGCCGAGTCGCTGGCGCAGGTGCCGGCGGATACGCTGCGCGCGCTCGCCCGGCGGATGGCGGCGTGCCGCACGTTGGTGACGGTGAGCTGGTCGCTCCAGCGCGCCGATCACGGCGAGCAGGTGCCGTGGATGGGCGTCGTGCTTGCGGCCATGCTCGGACAGATCGGGCTGCCGGGCGGCGGGTTCGGCTTCGGGTACGGCTCGGTGCAGGCCGTGGGGTCGCCGCGCTCGGCGCCGGTGCCGACGCTCCCGCAGGGCTCGAACCCCGTCGAGACGTTCATCCCCGTGGCGCGAATTTCGGATATGCTGCTGCAACCGGGCGAGGAGTACGATTACGACGGGCGGCGCCTCCGGTACCCCCGGATCCACCTTGTCTACTGGTGCGGGGGCAACCCGTTTCACCATCATCAGAACCTCGGACGGCTCCGCCGCGCGTTTCAGCGTCCGGACACGATTGTGGTGCACGAGGCATTCTGGACGGCCACAGCGCGCCATGCCGACATCGTCCTTCCGTCCACCATCACGCTCGAGCGCGACGACATCGCCGCCTCGCCCAACGACGGCTACCTGATCGCGATGCACCAGGCGGTGCCGCCGTACGCGGCCTCGCGAAACGACTACGATATTTTCGCCGAGCTCTCGTCGAGGCTCGGGGCCGGTGACCCGTTTTCCGAGGGACGCACGGGAGCGGAGTGGATCCGGCATCTCTACGAGGAGTGGCGGGAGTCCGCCGCGGGAGTCGCGGCCCAGGCGCCGCCGTTCGACGAGTTTTGGCGCGCCGGCAGCGTCGAGCTGCCGGTCGGCCCGGACGACGCGGTGCTCTTTTCGGCGTTCCGGCAGGATCCCATCCGCGCGCCGCTCGCCACCCCGAGCGGCCGGATCGAGATCTTTTCAGCCAGAGTCCACAGTTTCGGCTACCAGGACTGCCCCGGTCATCCGGCATGGCTCGAGCCCGCCGAATGGCTGGGCTCTCCGCTCGCCCGCCGGTTCCCGCTCGTCCTCATTGCCAACAACCCGAGGACCCGGCTGCACAGCCAGTTGGATATCGGGGAGTTCAGTCAGGGGGCGAAGATCAAGGGGAGGGAGCCGATTCGTCTCCACCCCGAGGACGCCGCCGTCCGCGGAATCTCGGACGGCGACGTCGTGCGCGTGCACAACGAACGCGGAAGCTGCCTGGCGGGCGCCGTCATCAGCCGCGAGATTCGACGGGGCGTGGCGCAGCTCTCCACCGGCGCCTGGTACGATCCGCTCGACCCTCGAGCCTCCGCGCCGATGTGCGTCCACGGGAACCCGAACGCCCTGACGTTCGACAAAGGCACGTCCCGGCTCGCGCAGGGATGCAGCGGTCAGCAGTGTCTGGTAGAAATCGAGCGGTGGGAGGGCGCGCTTCCGCCGGTCACCGTGCTCGACCCGCCCGCGATGGAACGCAGGCACGGCCTCTGAGGCGCCGGGGTCGTACGTGGGTTATGCCAGGAAGCGCCGCCGCAGCTGCGGTGTCGGCACGCGGCAGGTTTCGGACTTCCCGAACCACTTGTACCGGTGCCGCGCGACCCAATGGTACACCGCGTCCCGCACAGGCCGGGGAATGATCCGGAGAAGCGCGAAATACCGCCACGGACTCCCGAGGCGCCTGTAAATCTCAAGGATGGCCGTCGAATCCGTATACGCCCGGCCGTCCGCCACGAGGATGATTCCGGCAAGATCCCGGCCGGTCCAGCGCAGCGTGTCCAGCACCGCCCGTCCTCCGGCCGATTGCTGCGCTCCGAAAGAAAACGTCTCAGACCGATCGTGGTCGATGACGAAGTTCACCCAGGCGTTGCAGAGATTGCACACGCCGTCAAAGAGGATCACCGCGCCGGGCTGGGGTGACGCGCTCATTCGGTCGGGCACCGAGATAGACATTCACTACGGGCAACCGCCATCAGCCGGCGCGTATTCCCATGGAGCGGAGGTGCGGCATCGGGAGACTGCGAAATACCCGGCACGCCGTTACCGTCAGGATTGGGAGGAAGTGCATGCGGGGAGTATCGCTCCCTCTCGCCATCAGCATCGTCGTCGCGCTATCCGCGCCGCCGCTTGGCGTCTTCGCGCAATCGTCGGTGACATATACCGTGCCGGTCAACACCGCGGTCCCGGCCGTGACGTTCTCGATTCAGGGTGTCTATTGGCTGTCGTCGTCGGAATTTTACTCCGCGCCGGGCGGCGGCACGCTGGAGACGTGGACGTCGCAAATGTACGGAATTGATTTTCGAGCCGACGCACGATCGCACTGGGGATTTCATTTCAACGGGGTCACCGGCAGCGAGGGAAATTGGGCGTTTACCGGCGCTGCCCCGGTGGGCTTGTCGCTCAACGGGACCGACACCATCTGGAGCGCCGACGTGTCATACTCGGTGCAGCGCCCCCTCCCGGAGAACCCCGAGCTACCGGTGACGTTCCGAGCATTCGCCGGTTACAGCGAGGCGAAGGGAAGCCTGTACTCTGGGAATCTCTCCGGTCTCGGAGCCGCCGCGCTGACCACGGACAGCACCGGCGGGCGCGTGGGTTTTGACTTTTCATATCCGTTCCAGTCGGGATGGTGGCTCAACGCCGGGGTCGCCTATGCGCCATCGGTCAGCACGAGGCTATCCGGGTCGGTCGGCGGCGGCGCGCAGTCGGTGACGGCCACCGGCACGGGCTGGGACGCGCAGGCCAGCCTGCGCTACACGGCGGCCGCCCATTGGAATGTCGAGGTCGGCTACCGGTTCGTTCAGGAGATTCAAAGCGCTCTCAGCATCTCCGGCGTGGCGGTCTGTCCGTGCCACACCCAGTGGGAGGGGCCGTTCATCGCAATCGGCGCGAACTTCTGACGCCTGGCCGGGCGTCTTTCTCGAATTCCGTGCCTTCCTCGTAACCCGGTACTTCGGGACACAACTACGGCAGGGGACGGAGGCGTACCGGTCATGTCCACGATTTCCGTAAACGGGACGACCCTTTATTACGACGCGGCGGGGCACGGCCTCCCCATCGTCTTCATTCATGGGATGTGCGGGAATGCCGATGTCTGGGCCGATCAGGTGGCCCGCCTCTCGCCGCGTTTTCGCTGCGTCACTTACGATCGGCGCGGACATACACGGAGCGCGCTCGGCCACATCGCCGCGCGGACGGTCGAGCTGCACGCCGACGATACGGCCGCGCTGATCCAAGGATTAGCCCTGGCGCCGTGCCTCCTCGTCGGCTCGAGCGGCGGTGCCCGGGTTGGCCTCGATGTCGTGCGCCGGTATCCGGAATTGCTCCGCGGCGCGGTGCTCTCCGAGCCCCCGGTTCTGGCACTGGATCCCGAGGGCGCCAAGGCGTTCATGAACGAGATCAAGCCGAACATCGAGCGCGCCGTCGCCGCGGGAGGCGCCGCGGCCGCCGTTGACGCGTTCTTCGAGGTCGTGTGCCCGGGCCTTTGGCGTACGCTACCGGAGGCGGCTCGCGACCGCTACCGCGCCAATCAGATCGAGCTGTTCGGCGACCTTCAGATGCCTCCATATAAAGTCTCCAGGGAGGACCTGGCCCGTATTCAGTGCCCGTGCCTCGTCGTCAGCGGGAGTGAAAGTCATCCGGCGCTTCGGCGGGTTGCGCAGATCGTCACCGACGCCATCCCCGGCTGCCGCTCGGTCGAGCTCACCGGGTCGGGGCACGTCACCTACTACGAACGCCCCGCCGAGTTCGCGGCCGCGGTGCGGGCATTTGCCGATCGTTGACGGGAGGAAGACGAAGAGTGGCTCGGATGAGCGGCAAGCAGGCGCTGCTGGAGCAGCTGGTGGCGGATGGGGTTCGCTATATCTTCGGCTCGATCGCCGCAACCGACGAGGCCGCTCAGCGCCAGCGCCAGGAATCGGTGCCGGGTGGGCGACCGACGGGACGGGCGAACGACGGGGAGCGGGAATTCCTGTTGGTCGGGTCGCCGGACACGATCGTGCGCCAGCTGCGGCGCTACGACGGTGTCGGCGTGACCGAGTTCAACATCGCCTTCTACCACCGCGACGTCGCGACGGCGCTCACCCAGATCCGGATGTTTGCGAAGGAGGTGCTCCCGGCGTTTCGACCCAGCGGCGCCGAGTGAGGCCGGCGTGCCGCTACGTTGCGCTGATTGCAGTGGGACTGCGCATCACTCGCAGCAGCCGCACGCGCTCTCCCCCGCGAGCGCTTCGCGGCCCTCGCGAACGATGAAGTAGACGATGCCGAGCGCGGCAACGGGGTCGGCCCACCACCATCCGAACGCCGCGCGCAGCACGAGACCGGCGAGCAGCGTCGCCGCCATATACACGCAGACCACGCCGCAGGCCGCGTCGCCGCGCAGCGCCGGGCTGTTGATCGCCGCCGCGATCCGCCGCTTCGTCCGGACGAGCGCCGGCATGACCAGCAGGGCGGCGGCGGCCAGCGCAATTCCGGGCAGCGAGCGTTCCGGGACCGCGCGCGTCCACAAGTCGTACCCTGATTGGAGCACCACGTAGACAGCCAGCAGCAGCAGGCTGGCGCCGACGACGCGCGAGGCCTGACGCTCCGCGCGTTCGATCAGGGCCGGAGGGGCCGCGCCCGCGTCCTCGAGCCGAAGCCGCCACAGCAGCGTGCCCGCGGACACCAGCTCGATGACGCTGTCGACGCCGAATGCGATCAGCGCGATGCTGCCGGCGGCAATCCCCGCGCCGATGCTCACGGCCGCCTCGACCACCATCCAGCCGATGGTCAGCCATTCGACCCGGATCCCGCTCCGAATTGCCGCGACTTCGGTGTTCACGCCTGCCCCCTCATCAGCCGGTCTCCTCCGCGAGACCTCCGCGATCGCTGCTTCCATTTCAAGGATACCCGTTAAGGATACCCTCATGGGTTTGGCCTGTCTATGACGCTCTCGCCAACCCCCACTCATGTTGGAGGCCGCTCTGCGATCCTGAAACAAGAGGATCGGCGATTTTCCCCTCCGAACACTTCCTGACCGTAGTCCACGGACGTTTCGCCGCGACCGCACATCCTGCCAACCGCGGCCACCGTCACAACGCTGTACGGAGTCGGGAGCCTATGACGCCGCAGTCTCGCGTTTCTGGGGCGGACCTCACGCGTCTGCTCCCGCTATCGTCCCGCGAGCTGCGCGCCGCTGGGGCGGCGGCCGGGTCCCGCGCCGCGCGCTGATGGCCGCCCCGACGATCTCGTCCCCAGCCTACGCCGCCGTCGGCACGCGCCGGCCGCGGATCGACGCGGCCGCTTTTGCGCGGGGCGCCGCCCGGTACGCTACGGACATGGCGGTGCCGGGCATGCTGCACTGCCGGCTGCTCTACGCGCAGCAGGCGCCGGCGCGGATCACCCGCGTCGACGTCGAGGCTGCCCGGCGCCTGCCGGGAGTGGAGGCGGTGGTCACGGCCGCCGACGCGCCGGCGATGCCGGCGACGGGCATGAGCATCGCCGCGCGTCATCTGTTCGCGCGCGACGACGTGCGAACCGTCGCGGACGTGATCGCGGCGGTCGCCGCGGTCGACGACGAGACCGGGCGCCGCGCCGTCGAGTTGATCGAGGTCGAGTACGAAGATCTGCCCGGCGCCCACACGCTCGACGCGGCGTGCGACCCCTCGGCCCCGCTCGTCCATCCCGGCAAGGCCGAGTACGCCGGCGCGCAGTGGCTCAAGCGCTACCGGGTCGCGGAGCCGGGCAACGTCGCCACCCACTTCCGGCTCCGGAAGGGCGACGCCGCCGCCGCGCGGGCGCGCGCGCCCGTCGTGGTGGAGGGCCGGTTCCAGACGCAGCGCATGGAGCATTTTTCGATGGAGCCCCACGCCGCCGTCGTGAACTACGACCCCGCCACGCAGCGCGTCACGCTGTGGGCGTCGACCGGCAAGCCGTTCCGGACGATCATCCAGATGGGCGAACTGCTGCGCCTGCCGATGAACCGGGTCAACGCGGTGTACGTGCCGACCGGCGGCGACTTCGGCGGCAAAGGCGAGGTCACGATCGAGCCGTACTGCGCCGTCCTCTCGATGAAGACCGGCCGGCCGGTGAAGGGCGTGTACACGCGGGAGGAAGAGTTTTTCGCCGCGACCTGCAAGACGCCGTTCGACATCCGGATGGCCCTCGGGACGGACCGGGACGGACTCCTGCTCTTCAGCGAGGGCGACCTGCGGCTCGACACCGGCGCCTACAACTCGATGTCGGCGATGGTCTCCGCGTTCGCGTCGATCTTGTTCGAAGGTCCCTACGTCGTTCCGAACGTGTCCGTGGACGCGCGGTGCGTCTTCACGCACAACGTGATGAGCGGGTCGTTTCGGGGGTTCGGCAGCCCGCAGGTCGCGTTCGCGCGCGAAGGGCTGCTCGACGAGGCCGCCGCGCGCCTCGGCCTCGACCCGATGGAGCTCCGCCTCCGGAACGCCTGGCAGACCGGCGCGGTCACGGTGACCGGGCAGATCCTGCACGCCGCGCGCCACAGCGTGACCGTCCGCGACACGATCGCGGCCGCCGCCGCCGCCGCCGGCTGGAAGGCGCGGCGGGCGGCCCGCGAGACCCCGGCGGTGCGTGAGGCCGCGGGCCCGCGAATCCGGCGGGGGATCGGGATGGCCACGGCGCACCACGCCCTCGGCGGCCCCGCGGTCATCGGCACGGACACGGCGACCGCCTTCGTCAAGGCAAATCCCGACGGGAGCGTGACGCTGCTGACCGGCGCGGCCGACGTCGGGCAGGGCATCGACACCGCGCTGAGCCAGCTCGTGGGCGAGGAGCTGCGGCTGCCGGCGGACCGCATCGCCATCGCGATGAAGGTCACCGACGGCGTGCCCGACGACCAGGGCGCCTCGGCCAGCCGTACCATGTACTCGGTCGGCAACGCGACGCGCGCCGCGGCGGTCAACCTCAAAGAGAAGCTGCTCGCGATCGCCGCGGAGATGCTGGAAGCGGACCGCCAGGATCTGGAATGGGGCCAGGCCGCGGTCACGGTCCGCGGGACGCCGGCGCGCGCGCTCACAATGACGGACGTCGTCCACTACTCGATGCGCCGCCGCGGCGAGCAGCCGATCGGGACGGGGGTGCACCACGGCCACGGGGTGCCGCTCGACGAACGCGGCCAGGGCGAAGTGCAGAGCTTCGAGTATTCGACGCAGATCGCCGAAGTCGAAGTCGATTGCGACACCGGCGTGGTGCGGGTGCTGCGGCTCGTCAATGCCCAGGAGGTCGGCCGGGCCATCAACCCGCTCATCGTTGAAGGCCAGATCGAGGGCGGCATGGTGATGGGGCTCGGGTTCGCGCTCCTGGAAGAGGTCGTCTGCCGCGACGGGCAGGTGCTGAATCCCTACGCGTTCGACTACCGGGTGCCGCGCGCGGAAGACATGCCCGAGATCACGACGGTGCTTTTGGAGCACCGCGATCCGATCGGCCCCTACGGCGCGAAGGGCTGCGGGGAGATCTGCATGGATCCGACGGCCGCGGCAATCGCGAACGCGGTGGCCGACGCGATCGGGGCGCGGGTGATGTCGCTCCCGATCACGCCGGAGAAGGTGCTGCGGGCGATCCGCGAGCGTGTGCCGGACGGCCGGGCGGAGTAGGGGATGGCGATCGGGGGGAGCCGCGAATCGATGACGGAACGGCAGGCGGCGGCGCCGGTCTCCGGCGCGGGCCCGGCCCGGCGGGCGGCCAACGCGACCGCGCTCGAGCGGCTGACCGGCGGCCATCCGTTTCTCGTCGACGTCCGGCCGGCGATCGAGGTGGTGCCGGGTATGCGTCCGGACCTCGTGCTGCATGCCGGTCCGCCGCTCGCGTGGGACGAGATGGTGCCGCCGATGCAGGCGGCCGTTGCGGGCGCCCTGGTGTACGGCGGGCGCTGCCGCACGCTGGACGAGGCGGCGGCGCTCGCGCGCGACGGCCGCGTCCAGCTTGCGCCGGCCCACGATCACGGCATGGTGGGCCCCATGGCCGGCGTCGTCTCCGCGACGATGCCGGTCTTCGTCGTGCGCAACGAGACATACGGCAACGTCGCCTTCGCCACGATCAACGAAGGGCTCGGCCGCGTGCTCCGGTTTGGCGCAAACGACGACTCGGTCCTCACCCGGCTCGCCTGGATCCGCGACGTGCTCGCGCCGTCGCTCGGGGCGGCGCTCCGGCGCAGCGGCCCGATCGACCTGCGCCAGATGATCGGAGAGGCGCTGCACCGGGGCGACGAAGCCCACAACCGTAACAAGGCGGGGACGGCGCTCTTCGTCCGGCACGTCGCGCCGCATCTCTGCCGCGCCCTTGCAGGCGACGTGGCGGCGCAGTGTCTGGAGTTCATCGGCGGCAACGACCACTTCTTCCTCAACCTGTCGATCGCGCACAGCAAGGCCGTCACCGACGCCGTCGGGACGGTCGCCGGGAGCAGTCTCGTCACCGCGATGGCCGGAAACGGCGTACGGTTCGGCCTGCGGGTCGCGGGTCTCGGCGCGGCGTGGATCACCGCGCCCCCCGATCCGCCGGTGGGACGGATGTTCGAGGGGTTCTCGCAGAGCGACGGGGTGCCGCTGATGGGCGACTCCTACGTCTCCGAGGTGGCGGGCGTCGGGGCGTTTGCGCTGGCCGCGGCGCCGGCGATCGCCGGCTTCATCGGCGGGCGGGCCGGCGAGATGGTGGCGCACACGCAGCGGATGTACGGGATCACGGCCGGCGAGCATCCGGCGTTTACCATCCCCGCGCTCGATTTCCGCGGCACGCCGGTGGGGATCGATGTCGACCGCGTCGTCGCGACGGGCGTCAGGCCCATCCTCAACACCGGGATCGCCGGCCGGCGGCCGGGCGTCGGGCAGGTCGGCGCCGGCATCGCGTCGGCGCCGCTGGCGTGCTTCGTCGACGCCGCGGCGCGTCTGGCCCGATGAACCCGCAGGCGTTTCGAACCGTTACGAAGCGCGGACCCGCGATGGACGCGGCGATGCGCTCGAGGAGGCCGTAGCGTGCTGCAGCCGTTCCAGCTTCACGAGCCGACCACAGTGCCCGAGGCATCGGGCCTGCTGGCCCGACTCGGCGACGAAGGCCGCATCTACGCCGGCGGCACGGAACTGCTGCTGGCGATGAAGCAGGGGCTGCTGCGCTACCGGCACCTGGTCAACATCAAACACCTCGGACTGGAGACGGTCGCGTTCGACGAGGGGGCCGGGCGGCTGCGTCTCGGCGCAACCGCCACCCACCGCGCGGTCGAGCGCTCGGCGGTCGTCGGCGGGCGCTACCCGATGCTGGCGTCGATGGAGCGGCACCTGGCGAACGTCCGGGTGCGCGCGGTCGGCACGGTGGGCGGCAACCTGTCCTTCGCCGAGCCGCATTCCGATCTCGCGACCGTGCTGCTGCTGTACAACGCGACGGTCACCGTCGGCGGCGCGGCCGGCCGGCGGACAATCGGCGTCGCGGACCTGCTCCTGGACGCGTACACGACGGCGCTCGCGCCCGACGAGCTGCTGCTGGAGATCGAGGTGCCGGCGTTGCCCGCGGGGGCCGGCGCCGACTACCGCAAGTTCGCGTTCTTCGAGCGGCCGTCGGTGGGCGTCGGCGCGGTGGTGATCCCGTCGGCCGGCGGCGGCGGGATCGCGGAGGCCCGCGTGGCCGTCGGCTGCGTGGGCCCCGTCCCCCGGCGCGTCGCGGAGGCGGAAGTCGCGCTGGCCGGGGCGCCGCTGCGAGGCGCCGCGTTCGAGCGCGCGGTCGGGCAGGCCGCCGAGGCGGTGCGCCGCGCCTGCGACCCGGTGGACGATCTCTACGGCTCGGCCGGCTACAAACGGCATCTGGCCGGCGTGTTCGCGGAGCGCGCCCTGACCGCGGCCTGCGCCCACGCCGTTGCGGGAGGACAGGGATGATCCAGGAGGACCGCCGATCCGGCGCGGACGAGATGCCCGCGCAGACCGTGGCCATCGACGCCCAGATCAACGGCCGCCGCGTCCGCGCGGCGGTCCCCACGCACCGGACGCTGCTTGACTTTCTCCGCGAGGACCTGGCGCTGACGGCCGCCAAGCGGGCGTGCGACGTCCAGGTGTGCGGGGCGTGTACGGTCCTGGTCGACGGCCTGCCCGTCAGCGCCTGCACCTACCTGGCGTTCGAGATCAACGGCAGGTCGGTCGAGACGTGCGAAGGCTTGGCGCAGCAGGGAGCGCTGCACCCCATCCAACAGGCCTTCGTGGACGCCGGCGCGCTGCAGTGCGGGTACTGCACGCCCGGGATGATCATGATCACCAAGGCGCTGCTCGCGGACCATCCGCGGCCGTCCGTCGACGAGATCAAGGAGTACCTGCACGGCAACATCTGCCGCTGTACCGGCTACAAGAAGATCCTCGACGCCGTGCTGGCGGCGGCCGAGGCGGAATAATCGGAACGATCGGGGAGGCGATATGGGGAGACACATGATGACACGCGGCGGGATCGCGATGATGCTTGCGGCAGTACTGGTGGCCGGCCTGGCGGGGACGGCTGTGCCGCAGACCAAGTATACGGTGCGGTTCGGCGTCGTCGGCGTCCCGTCGACGACGTACTACGCGCCGCTCGTGGTGGCCGAGCAGAAGGGCTTCTTCGCGCAGCAGGGGGTGCAGCTGCAGCGGACGGTTATCGGGCCGGACGACAACCTGGTGCGGGCCGCGGCCGGCGGCGCGCTCGACCTCGGCATCCCCGAGGCGAGCATCGCCATCAACGGCAACGCGCACGGCGCGCCGGTCAAAGTGATCGCGTGCCTCACCGACCGCTATCCGTACAATCTGTTCGCGCGCGCGGGCATCAAGTCGTACGCGGACCTCAAGGGCAAGACGATCTCCCACTGGACGGTCGCGCCGGAAGCCAGCACGGCCCTGATCCGGCGGCTGATGGCCAACGGCGGGTTGAAAGAGGGCGAGTACAACCTCATCGCGGGCGGCGGCCTGCCGGCCCGGTACGCGGCGCTCTCCAAAGGCGCGGTCGACGCGGCGATTCTGACCGCGCCGTTCAACCTTCTCGCGCGGCGGGAGGGCATGACCGATCTCGGCGGCCTGTTTGATATTCCGGCCGTGTTCGCCTGCGTGATCGACAATACCAATTGGGCGGCGCGCAACCGCGACGCCACCGTGGCGACGCTGAAGGCCCTGATCATGGGGTTCCGCTACACCGCGAACTCCGCGCACAAGGACGAAGTGGTGAAGATGCTCGCGGATCTCGGGCACCTGGATCCGGCGGTGGTCGGTCAGACTTACGACCAGTTCTACCGGACTCAGACCTACCTCACGAGCTGGGATCTGGCGCCGAGCCCCCGGTCGATGCAGGGCGTCATCGACATCCTGGCCGGACTCGGCCAGGTCCCGAAGGGGGCGGATCCGCAGCGGTACTTCGACCTCTCCTTTTTGAACGCGGCGCTGGCGCAGGTCGGCAAGTAAGCGCCGCTTGAGGTGACCCGCTCCCAGGCCACTCACGCGCCGGTCGGTGCGCGGGTGCCGCGTCTCGACGCCGCGGCATTCGCCACCGGCCGGGCGTGCTACACGACCGACATGGGCCTGCCCGGCATGCTGCACTGCCGGCTGCTCTACGCCGAGCAGGCACCGGCCCGCATCATCGCGCTGGATGTCTCGGACGCGCTGCGGCTGCCCGGCGTCGAAGCCGTGGTCACGGCCGCGGACGTGCCGTCGATGCCGATGGCCGGCACCAGCATCTCCGCGCGGCACCTCTTTGCCCGCGGCGAGGTCCGGTGCATCGGCGACGTGATCGCGGCGGTGGCCGCCGTGGACGTGGAGACGGCGCAGCGGGCGGTGGACCTGATCCGCGTCGCCTACGACGAGCGGCCGGCGGCGTACACGCTCGAGGCGGCCCTCGCGCCCGGCGCACCGCTCGTGCACCCCGACAAGGCCGGCTATCCGGTCGCGCCGTGGATGCGCCATTGGTTCGTCGAGGCGCCGGGCAACGAGTCGACCCATTTTCGTCTGGTGAAAGGGGACGTGGACGCGGCGCGCTCCCGGTCGCACGTCGTCGTGCGGGAGCGCTTCCGCACACAGCGCATCGAGCACTTTTCGATGGAGCCGCACGCCGCGGTCGCGGACTACGACCCCGCGGTTGGCCGCGTCACGGTGTGGTGCTCGACGGGGAAGCCCTTCCGCACCCAGGCGCAGCTCGCCGAACTGCTCGAGGTGCCGCTGAACCGCGTCAACATCGTTTTCGTGCCGACCGGCGGCGACTTCGGCGGCAAAGGCGAAGTGACCGTCGAGCCGTACTGCGCGGTGCTGGCGATGCGCACCGGCCGCCCGGTGAAGTGCGTGTACACCCGCGAGGAAGAGTTCTTCGCGGCCACCTGCAAGACGCCGTTCGACATCGACCTGGCGCTGGGGTTCGACCGGGACGGGCTCTTGACGTTCCTGGACGGCGAGTTGTGGCTCGACACCGGCGCCTACAACTCGATGTCCGCGATGATCTCGGTCTACGCGGCGATCCATCTCGAGGGCCCGTACGCCATACCGGCCGTGGCCGTCCATTCGCGGTGCGCCTTCACGCACAACACGATGAGCGGCTCCTTCCGCGGCTTTGGGAACCCGCAGATCTCGTTCGCGCGCGAAGGCCTGCTCGACGAAGGCGCGGCGCGGCTGGGGCTCGACCCCGCGGAGATCCGCCTGCGCAACGCCTGGCGGCCCGGGTGGACGAACTGTACCGGCCAGGTGCTCGATCCGGCCCGGCACAGCGTGCACGTGCGCGAGGTGATCGCCGCGGCGGCCGAGGCCAGCGACTTCCGGTCGCGGTGGCGCGCCGGGCGCGAGGCATGGGCCGGCGGGCCCGCGCAGCCGGGGGATGGCGGGGCCTCGGCCGGGCGCCTCCGCGGGCTCGGCATGGCCGCCGCCCATCACGGGCTTGGCGGCCCGGCGCTGCACGGCACCGATACGGGCGCGGCGTTCCTCAAAGCGAACCCGGACGGGACGGTCACCTTGATCACCGGGGCGGCCGACGTCGGGCAGGGCATCGATACCGCCTTGAGCCAGGTGGTCGCGGAAGCCCTCGGGCTGCCGCGCGACGCGATCGCGATCGCGCCGAAGACGACAGACGGCGTGCCCCAGGATCTCGGGGCGTCGGCCAGCCGCACGACATACTTCGTCGGCAACGCCGTGCGGGCGGCCTCGCTCGACCTGCGGCAGAAGTTGATCGCCGTCGCCGCGGAGATGCTGGAAGCCGATCCGCACGATCTCGACTGCGCCGACGGCAAGGTGTCCGTCCGCGGCGCGCCGGCGCGGGCGCTGGCGTTCGCGGACCTGGTGCACTACTCGATGCGCCGCCGGGGGGAGCAGCCCTACGGAGCCGGCGTGCAGCCCGGGTACACGACGCAGCTGAACGAGCGCGGCCAGGGCGACGCGAACAACACGTTCGAATACTCGTGCCAGGTGGCCGAGGTCGAGGTCGATCCCGGTACCGGAGAAGTCCGTGTGGTGCGCCTCTTGAACGCGCAGGACGTCGGCCGCGCCCTCAACCCGTTGATCGTCGAAGGGCAGATGGAGGGCGGCATGGTGATGGGGCTCGGCTTTGCCCTCCTCGAGGAAGTGGTCTGTGAGGACGGCCGCGTGCTGAATCCGTTCGCATTCGACTACCGGACGCCGCGCGCCGGCGACCTACCGGAGCTGGCGACCGTGCTGCTGGAGCACCACGATCCGCGCGGACCGTACGGCGCGAAGGGCGTCGGAGAGATCTGCATGAACCCGACCGCCGCAGCGATCGCGAACGCGGTGGCCGACGCGATCGGGATCCGCATCACGTCGCTGCCGATCACCCCCGAGAAGGTGCTGGCGGCGCTCGCGTCGCGGACCGCCGCCGGGGAGCCCGGGAAGGGAGACTAAGCATGGTCCAGTTTCCGCTCTCGTCGCTCGTCGGCGCGGAAGCCGTGGTGCTGTTCCGCGAAGAGCTGCTGCTGTGCAACCTCCGGCCGTCGGAGAAGGCGCTGATCGTCTCCGACGCGTCCACCAACCCGCACTACGTGGCGGCCTGTTTTGGAGCCGTGCTGGAGATCGGCGCCGAGGTGGCGCAGGTGGTCGTGCCGTTCGTCGAGGGGACGCCGGAGATGGCGGCGCGCCGCCGGACGGAGAAGCTGGTCCCGTACGAGCACATCATTGACCTGATGCAGCGGATGGATTTCGTTGTCGACCTCACCTCGATCGGCTTCCTGCACTCCGAACGGCAGGTCGAGATGCTCTCGCACGGGACGCGCATGCTGCGCGTGCGCGAGCCGATCGAAGTGCTGCAGCGGCTGTTCCCGACGCGGGAAATCAAAGCCCGCGTAGAAGCGGGTGCACGCGTCATCGGCGCGAGCCGCCGGCTGCAGGTGACGACGCCGGCCGGCACCGACCTGTCGGTGGACCGGGGCGACCGCCCGGTGTTCATGCAGTACGGGTTCGCGGATCTGCCCGGCCGGTGGGATCACTGGCCGACCGCGCAGGTGGTCGTCGCACCGGCCGAGGACACGGCGCGGGGCACTCTCGTCCTCACGCCCGGCGATTTCATCGGCCACCGCTATGTGGGAAGCCCGGTGCGCTTCACGGTAGAGCACGGTCGGATCACCCGGATGGACGGCGAGGGACTCGACGTGGTGCTGCTGCGCGATCATTTCGCCCGTGGAGCGGGCACCGACGCGGACCGCATCTCGCACATCGGGTGGGGATGTGATCCTCGCGCCCGCTACGACGCGCTCGACCGCTACGCGCACTATCACACGCGGGGCGCGGAGGTCCGGGGCGTCTACGGGGCGGTCACGCTGGCCTTCGGCTCGAATGCCGACCTCGGCGGGGGCAACCGCACGCAGCTTCACCTCGACCTTGGCTTCCGGGGCGCGCGGTTTCTCCTGGACGACCGCCCGGTGCTGGAGCGCGAGACGTTTCTCATCCCGGAGCTGCGGTGAGCACTCGAAGCCTGCCGCTTCGATGGGGCCGCGTCGTCATCAGCGGTCTGATCGGCATCGCGGTGTGGCAGTTCTTCGCCGCGGCGGTCGTGCGGAATGCGCTCTTTCTACCCGCTCCGGGCGAGGTGCTGAAGGCGTCGATCGAAGTCGTCCGCAGCGGCGAGTTGCTCGATAATCTTAAGGTCAGCCTCTCATATTTCGCGGTCGGCTCCGCGCTTGGCTTCGCCGCCGGCGTCCTGCTGGGGGTGGTGCTCGGCGCCAGCCCGCGGGCCGCCGAGTACATCGATCCGTGGGTCTCCGCGGCCTACACGGCGCCGCTTGTCGCGCTGACGCCGCTGCTCATCATCTGGTTCGGGATCGGGCTGTGGTCGAAGACGATCATCATCGCGCTGCTCGTCGTTTTTCCGGTGACGATCGGGACGGTGGCCGGCATCCGCTCGACGGACCGCTCGCTGCTGGAAGTAGCGACGAGCATGGGCGCGGGCCGGCTCGACATCCTCCGGAAGGTCATGGTGCCGTGGTCGCTCTCGTTCATTCTCTCGGGCGCGCGAATCGGCGTGGGCCGCGGGGTGATCGGCATCTTCGTCGCGGAGCTGTTCGGCGGCGCGAGCAAAGGCGTCGGGCTGATGATCCAGAACGCGGCGTCCGTGTTCAATACCCCGCTGCTCTTCGTCGGCATCATGGTCCTCGCCCTGATGGGGGTGGTCGTCACCAGTTTGATACGCCAGCTCGAGCGGAGGATGGCGCCGTGGCGCACGCAGTCGGTCGTGTAGGGAAGTCGACGGAGCTCAGCGTCGACAACCTCACGGTCGCGTTCGAGCGCACGAGCGCGCCGCCGCTCCTTGTTCTCGACCACGTGAGCTTCGGCGTCGAGGAGGGGCAGTTCGTCGCCCTCGTCGGGCCGAGCGGCTGCGGCAAGACGACAGTGCTGCGCTGCATGGCGGGCCTGCAGACCCCGGCCGGCGGCCGCATCACGATCGGCGGGCGGCAGCTCACCGGGGTGGACCGGCGGGTGGCGATGGTGTTTCAAAGCGATTCGCTGTTCCCGTGGCGGACCGTGCTGGCGAACGTCGCCTTCGGCCTGGAGGTGCGGCGGATTCCGCGGGCGCACACCGCGGGCACCGTGCAGGATCTGGTGGACCTTGTGGGGCTGAGCGGGTTCGAGCGCGCCTACCCGCACCAGCTGTCCGGCGGGATGCGGCAGCGCGTGAACCTGGCCCGGGCGCTGGCGGTGGACCCCGAAGTCCTGCTGATGGACGAGCCGTTCAGCGCGCTCGACATGCTGACGCGGGAATCGATGCAGGCGGAGCTGCAGCGTATCTGGCTGCGCCGGAAGAAGACCGTGCTCTTCGTGACGCACCAGATCGAGGAGGCGGTGTTCCTCGCCGACCGCGTGCTGCTGATGTCCCGGCGGCCGGGCCGCCTGCGTGCGGACGTGGCCGTGCCGCTGCCGCGGCCGCGGGACGTCCACGCCCGGCATACGCCGGAGTTTCACGCGCTCGTCGACGGTCTGGCCGAAGCCCTCAGCACGGAGCTGATCGCCCAGGACGCGGAGCGGTAGCGCTCCTACCGCTTGATCGGCAGCTTCTGCTCGACCTTCATGTAGTCGTCGGACACCGCTTCCGTCTTGATGTCCGGGATCTTTCCGGGCTGTTCGCCCTGGTCGTACAGCCCCGCGGCGTTCGGATGCGTCCCGCCGAGGTACGTCGGCGCGAAGACCTCCAGGATCGTGCAGGGCTTGTCCGAGGTGATCCATCCCCAGTGCACGGCGTTGCGCGGGATGCGGTAATAGTCGCCGGCCTTGACCAGGAAGAACTTGTCCTCGACGAAGACCCAGATCTCGCCGTCGATGACGTAGTTCATCTGCTCCGTATCGTGCTTGTGCGGGTGCGAATGATATCCCCCGGGGCGCGTCGCCAGCATCAGGCAGCTCTCGTTCCCGTACACCATCTGGGTGGACATGTTGGTGTACTGCGTCGTGACGGTATCGTTCGCAATGTCCTCACGCCGGACGTACAACGGCATCTTCCCACCTCCGGGGCGTTGGTGTTGCCGCGAGTGACGAGCGCGTGCGCGGAATCTTCGCCCGTAGACTTCGATGATCGGCCGCGCCGTTCCCTGCGCGATGATCTTATGGCGCCGTCCGCCGCGGAAGATGCCAAAGCCGCTCGGCGTTGCCGTGAGCGAACGAGTCGGCGACATCGTCCGGTAGGTCGGCGAGGGCACCGCGCCAGAGTGCGATCTGGCCCAGATACTGCTGTCCCCAACTGGGGGCTACGACATTGTCGAAGGCAAGCAAGAAGCGGTCGGGGTGACCGACGAGAAGCGCCTTCCATTCCGCGGCCAACCGCCGGCCTGCAAACATATTGGTCCACGGCTGGTTGCCCCGATTGGCCGTGATCGGGTTGGAAGTCGATGCGATGAAACATACGTTCGGATGGGCTGCGATCAGACGCCCAACCTCCGACGCATCGAGTTGGCCCATGTGGATCAGAGCGAAGGGTTCGTCCGGATACTTGGCCAACAGCGCTTCGAATTTGGTCATGAAAACGGTGCGTTGCGCTGTGGGCAGCGCGGCGAACTCGATGTGAATGATGAATGGCCAGCGATTGCGAATCGCCAGATCGAGCGCAAAGAGAACGCGCGGGTCGTCAGGTTCGACGGACACCTCCGGGAAATTGACCCGTCCTCCCTCCGCCGCCTTAGCGGCATGGTACACCAGCACTTCCGCCATCGCGCCGTAGGCACGGGACCGCACCTGAGCATCGACGGTCTGACGATAACGGTCCGGCGGTGTGGTGGTCATATACCCCTTCGTGCGAACGGCCGCGATGATCTGGGCGGGGTTGCGGCGCGCGAGGTCGAGCACTTTATCCTGCGACGCGTTGCCCGTCGAAGAGAGAATGGTTTCCCGGACGCCGCCCTGATTAAGCAGCGCCACGACGGTTTGGGAATCCACCTGACGATCGACTTGGCTATGGACGTCGATGAAGTACACTTCGCGAGCGTGGCTTTCGCCGGCGAACGTGCTGAGTGCCAGCAAGGTGACCAAGATTGTTGCACCGACCGTGCGAGTCCCCCGAACCGTTTGTCTTGCTGTCGCGACCGATGAACTGGAATTTCCGTTTCGGCTTTTCGACTTGTTGTCAGCGCACACCTGATTCAACCAGGTTTCCCCCACCCCGGCTCCAGACGAGCCCGCTCTTGAAGATTGATGTCTTGCGGGGGTTTCAATTTTGGCCGAAATTTCCATTATCTGTTCTTGAACACCTTCTGCCGGCGTCGGACTCCGGCGGCATCGCGCCGTCGTCGACTGCATGGATGCCGGCCGCCGGCCCGGCGGCGTGTGACGTCAGGCGGGCGAACAACTCGCGCACGTCGTCGAGCGTGTTGATCTCCTCCGGCGGCTTGTCCCCGCGGATCCGGACGATCCGCGGAAATCGCAGCGCGAAGCCGGAGTCGTGCCGGTCGCTCCGCGTGATCGCGTCGAAGGCGACCTCCAGCACGACCTCGGGATCCACGGTGCGCATGAAGCCGAGGTCCTGACGCGTGTGCGCGAGGAACCACGCCGTCAGCTCCTTGATCTCCGCGTCCGTGAGGCCCGAGTACGCCTTTCCAATCGTGGCGAGCCGGCTGCCGTCGCGGACCGCGAACGTATAATCGGACAGCACGCCGGCGCGCTTCCCATGGCCGTATTCGGCCGCGACCACCACGACGTCGAGCGTGCCGACGCCTGGCTTCCATTTGGTCCACAGCCGCCCGCGGCGGCCGGGCTGGTACGGTGCGTCCGGGCGCTTCATCACGATCCCCTCGTTGCCCGCGGCGCGCGCCTCGGCGAAGCGCTGCGCGAGGTCGGCGGCGGTCGCGGCCTCGCTTGCGGTGCTGAGTCTCACCGGCGGGGGGAGGCGGAGGGCTTCGAGGGCCGCGCGCCGCTCTGTGAGCGGCGCGCCGAGCAGGTCGCGCCCATCGAGATGCACCAGGTCGAATGCCACGAGCACGACGGGGATCTCGCCGACGAGCGCGCCGGGATTCCGGCGCTGCAGGCGCTGCTGCAGCCGGCCGAATGCCAGCGCGCGGTCGTTCTGCCACGCGACGACTTCACCGTCGACGATGTAGGCGCCGTCGCGTGAGGCGAGCGCCGGAGGAATCTCCGGAAACGCCGCCGTCACGTTGTCGAGGGTGCGGGAGAGCATCACCACGCCGTCCGGCGTGCGGTGCGCCTGCACCCGGATGCCGTCGTACTTGTCCTCGACCCACAGGACCGGCGTCCGGTCATCGAAGGCATCCGCGGGGGCGTCGAGCGGGCTGGCCAGCATGAAACGGAAGGGGCGGCCCGGCACCAGCGACACGCGGTCCAGCGTCCCGGCGCGCGCGCGGACCGCGATCTCCCCCGGCTCGGCGATGAGGAGCGCCCCCTGCCGCACGGTCGCGGCGTCGCGCCCGAAGGCCGCCGCGATCGCGGGCAGGAGCAGCCCCTCCCGCAGTCCGATCCGCATGTCGGACGTCATGATCTTGATCAGATACGCCGCTTCCCGCGGAGACGCGCGGCCGAGCAGGTCCGCGAGGGCCGCCGACTTGGCGCGGCGCGATGCCTGGCCCTGGGCGGCCGCGATCGCGACGAAGTCCCGCTCGATCCGCTCGAGTGTGATCCGGCTCGCAAAGAGCCCGGCCGCGGGCGGGTATCGCGCGAGCAGGATGGCCGCGGTATCGCCGAGGTCGCCGTGGGCGCGGTACGCCGCGTGCATCTCCGCCTCCGGCACCCGGGTGAGGTCCCGGAGGACCTGCGCGATCGCGGCCCAGCCCATGCCGAGGCGGCGGCCGTCCCCCGGTGGAAAGGGCCGCCCGGCGAGAAACGTGCACGCGCGCCGCAGGTCGTCGTCGGAGAGCGTTGCCAGATACCGCGCGAGCCGGCCGACCTTCGCGGACGTGGCGGCGGTCTCGCGCACCTCGTCCAGGCAGCCGGCGAGTTCCAGAAACCACGCTTCCCCGAATGTCGTGCTCACGCGATCGATCCTTCCGGCCGACCGGCGGCCGGTAAACGATAAACTCAAAGCCGGCGCCGGCCTCCCGACGTTTGAATGCTTTGTAACTTTGTGAACTTTCCAATAAGATGTCAAGCGGCATGGCGGACGCACCCGACGGCGGCTTCACCCAGGCACGGATCGCGGCGACCTATGCGCTGATCAAACCGCATATCCGCCGTACGCCCATCATGGACGTGAGCGGCGCGGACTTCGGCCTGGATCCCTTCCGGATCACGCTCAAGCTGGAGCTGTTCCAACACTCCGGCTCCTTCAAGGCGCGGGGCGCGTTCGCCAACCTGTTGGGCCGGGACGTTCCGAAGGTCGGGGTCGCCGCGGCCTCCGGCGGCAATCACGGCGCCGCGGTCGCCTACGCCGCGATGAAGGTCGGGGTCCCGGCCCGGATCTTCGTTCCGGCGATCTCCTCGCCGGCGAAAATCGACCGCATCCGCGAGTACGGCGCCGATCTCGTCGTGGGCGGCGAGCGGTACGCGGATGCCCTCGCGGCGAGCGAAGCCTGGGTGGCCCGAAGCGGGGCGCTGCCCGTCCACGCCTTCGATCAAGTGGAGACGCTGCTCGGCCAGGGAACGATCGGCCTGGAACTGGAGGAGCAGGGCGCGGCCCTCGACACGCTGCTGATCGCCGTCGGCGGAGGCGGATTGATCGGGGGCATCGCGGCATGGTACGCAGGAGGCATCAACATCGTCGGGGTCGAGCCGGAAGCCTCGCCGACGCTGTACCGGGCGCTGACCGCGGGCCGTCCCGTGGACGCGGAGGCCGGCGGCCTCGCGGCGGACTCGCTCGCGCCGCGTCGCGTCGGTGAGCTGATGTTTCCGATCGCGCAGCGCTACGTCAGCCGGGTCGTGCTGGTCACCGACGAGGCGATCCGGCACGCGCAGGAGGCGCTGTGGAAAGTCGTGCGGGTCGTGGCCGAGCCCGGCGGTGCCGCGGCGCTCGCGGCGCTGCTCTCAGGCCGCTACCGGCCCGAGCCCGAGGAACGCGTCGGCGTCCTCGTGAGCGGCGGCAACACCACTGCGGTCGACTTCAGCCGATAAGCGCCGCGGCTCCCTCTTGGCGCGTCTCACGCCGAGACGCCGAACGGCGGATAGCGGTCGGTCGTGAGGAGAAACGCGTAGGCCGCCACCCGCAGCATCCAGCGGAACACCCCGACCACGAATTCGAACAGCGAGCGCGGATAGCGGCCCGTGAACAAGATCGCGAACCAGGCGATGACGACGCAGCAGAACGCCGCGATGCCGAGGAACGCGAGCACGATGTAATGCGGAATGGCCAGGAACCACTTGATCAACGGCAGCCAGCGGTTCAGGTCCTGCGCCGCGTCCGGATACGGGACCGCAAGGTGCACGGCCTGTCCGTCCTCCGCCGAGGGATACTCGTCGCGCAGCAGCGCCAGATACGCGCCGACGCGGGCCAAAAACCTCGTCAGCTCGAGGTTCCAATCGAACCACCAGCGTGGGTACCGCCGCGTGAAGACCAGGAGCAGTACCGTGGGCAGAAACACGAGCCCGCCGCCCGCCAGCGTGAATCCGCGGTGGGACTGGCCGCCGCCGGACTGCGGGCCGCTCACGAGCGCCAGGACGATGGCGATCGGAATGACGGTGAACAGCCGGAACGCCGTGGTGAGCCGGTTCAGCTCCCGGTCGGGATAGTCGATCTCCAGCGTCGCCGGGAACCCCTCCGCGGGATTGTGCACCGCTAGCGCCGCCTTTCGTAGGGAATGATGTTCTCCCACTCGGAGGCGTCGGAGCGCGCCACGACGGCGACGACCGGCGCCGAGTCGCTGAGGTTGCGGACTTCGTGCGGAATCCCCGGTTCGATGAAGATGAAATCGCCCGCTTCGTTGTCGATGCTCAACGAGCAGTTGGGGCCGTATTCGTGGCGGACGCGGCCCTCGAGGATGTAGAGCATGACCTCGAAGCCGACGTGGATGTGGGCGTAGGCGACGCCGCCGGGCGGGATCGTCGCCACGTTCATCGACAGATGCGCGGCGCCGACGTTCTTGGCGGACAACCCCGTCTTGTACCGGATGTTGTTCCAGCTGCGGTGGAGACCGCTTCCGCGTACGGTGAGGATGCCGTCCCTGCCGTCCACGTTCTGCCGAAGATTCTCGGGCGCAGATGCCATCGCCGCTCCCCCCTCAGCGCCGGCCGGACGGCGGATGCGCCGCGAGTCGGCGCCACCCGCCTCGCTGCCCCCCGGCCCACGCGCCCAGTATAGGGCAAATAACAGTCGCGAGGATCCGCGCGCGCGCTCGATCCGGCGCGCGCAGAGGAGCGCGGCGGCGGCCCGCCGAACCAGCGGGACGGCTGATGACCGCACGATCATCGCAGGCGCCGTCCCACGCGGGCCGCCCGCAGGGCCCGGTTCCCGGCGGCGCCATCACCCCGTTTCCGTTCGGCGCTCAGCACGTCTCGCCGCGGGCGTCCGCGCCGGCCGGCGGCGAACCGCAGAGCCAGATCTTCCGGCAGGCCGGGGCGGGCCCAACCCCGACGATCGTGATCGCCGGATTCCTGCCGGACGCCACCGAGTCCATCGAGTATCAACGCGATCTCGTGGCGCGGTACGGCGATATCTACTACGTGAACTACCCGCGCGACCGCTTTTGTACCGAGGCGTTGTTCACGCAGGTCGGCGGGCTCATTCGGCATCTCAATGCGCGCGGAGAGCAGCCGGTGCTCTTCAGCATCTGCTTCGGCTCCGGCCTGGTGGTGAAGCTGCTGCAGGCGGCCGCGTCCGGCCTCGGCATCGCCGGCGTCGTCATGGTGAGTCCGGTGCTCTGCGCCGCCGACATGGTCCGGCTGGACGGCGACGCGGCGGGGCCGGCGCCGATGCGCGAGCGCGCCGCCCGCATGTTCTTCCTCGGCGACCACCACGGGAGCATCGAGCGCGAGGTGGCCCGCGCGCGCCGTGCCTTCGGCAGCCTCTTCCGCCGGGAGCGCGCGGCACGGCTGCTCAACGACCGGAACGCGGTGATTATCGCGAAGGTGCTGGCCGCGGTGCACGAGATCACCGTCACCGGCTACTACGAGCGCGCGCTGGCCCTCAAGGCCCTCACGTGGCCGCCGGCGCGCGAGCCGATCTTCCACGGTCCGGCGCTCGTGCTGTTCGCGGAGGACGAGGACGGGGTGTTCGTGCCGACCTCCCCGACGCTCGCCGCCCTGCGCACGCCGTCCGTTGCCGCGCGGCTGTTTCCGCGGGCCACGATTCGTGAGGTCGCCTCGGCCGACGCGGACGATCCGGTGGTGCACGGGTCGATCGTCGTGCATCACCGGTTCTTCAATCCGTTCATCACCGCCTGGTACGAGCGGCTGCCGGGCCCCGCGTTCGCGTAAGGCCGCCGGCCTACTCGTACTTCAGGGCGTCGACCGGCTGGACACGCACCGCGCGGGCCGCCGGGTAGACGCTGCCGGCCACCCCCAGGACGAGGGTCACCGCGGCGACCTCGAGCAGAAGGCGCGCGCCGGTCTCGGGTTCCACGAGGCCGCGCAGCATCGGCGCCTGCGCGAGCCACCGCAGCCCGCCGATCCCCAACACGATCCCGGCCGCGCTGCCGGCGACCGACAGGACGAGTCCTTCGAGCATGACCATCGCGAGGACACGCCCGGGGCTCCAGCCGAGGGCCGACAGCACGCCGAATTCCCGCACGCGCTCCGTGACGGACATGAGCAGCGTGTTGAGCACGGCAAACAGTCCCATTGCGAGCGCGATGAGCGAGATGCCCCAGGCCATCGCCCGGATCAGGCGCAGGATATCGTTGCTGTCGGCGACCGACCGGGCTTCCGTGAAGGTGAGATCGGGAAACGCGGCGGCCAGCCGGGCTTGAACGGCTTTCACCCGCACCGGATCGCCCGGCTGCAGGAGGCGCAGGTCGAGGACGGTCACTTTGCCCGGCCGGTTGAGCAGGCGCTGGAGCGTGGGCAGGGGGACGATGACCATGTTGTTGTTGATGACCCCGCTCGGACGGAACACGGCGCCGACCGTAAGCGGCATCCCGAGCAGCCCGAACGTATCGCCGGGCCGGAGCCGCAGCGCGCCGGCGAGCCCCTGACCCAGCACCGCGGCGTCGGACGGCATCGCGGCGGGCAGGCGCCCCGCGCTGAGCCGCAGCGTTCCCCAGAGAAAGCTTTCGGGCGGCCATCCCACCGCCAGCACCGGCTGGCCGGACGGCAGCATGACCATATCCGCCAGTTCCGCCGAGGCGTCGCGGACCCCGTCGACGGCCGCCAGACGCGCGGTCACCGATTCGTCGATCGACGCGGTCAAGATCTCCACGGTGCCCCGGGGGACCGCCGTCATGTGGACGTCCCGTTCGATCAGGCTCGTGGTCCACGCGCGCTCCATGCCCTGCGAGAACCCGGTGAGGACGACGAACCCCGCGACGGCCAGCGCCACGCCGAGCGCGGTCAGGAGAGAGCGCACCGGCCTTCGGCTCAGGTTGCGCGCGGGGATGGTTACGAAGCGCATCGGTCGGAGACGACGCGGCCGTCGCCCAATTCAACGAGGCGCCCGGCGCGCGAGGCGACCTCCCGGTTGTGGGTGGCGAGGATCAGGACGGTACCGTCCCGCCGCTGAATGTCCTCAAGCAGATCGAGGACGTCCCCGGACGCGCGGGAATCGAGGTTGCCGGTCGGCTCGTCCGCCCCGATGAGGAGCGGCGAATTCGCCAGGCTGCGGGCGATCGCGACGCGCTGGCGCTCGCCTCCGGACAGCTCCGCCGGCCGGTGCTCGAGCCGCCGGCCGAGTCCCACGCGGCAGAGCAGTTCGCGCGCCCGCCGCCGGCGCGCCGCGCGGTCGGCCACCACGCCAAACATCGGGATCTCCACGTTCTCGAGCGCCGTCAGCGTCGGGAACAGATGGAACGCCTGGAAGACGAAGCCGACGTGCCGCGCGCGCACCTTCGTCCACGCGACGGGCGACGCGGGCTCCGTGCCGCGGAACAGCACGCGGCCGGCCGTCGGACGGTCCAGGCCGCACAGCAGGTGGAGGAGGGTCGACTTGCCGCTGCCGCTCGGGCCGACGACGGCCACGAACTCGCCGGGGCGGACGGCGAGCGTCACATCGCGCAGGGCGATGATGCGGCCGCCGTCGTAGCCCCGGCTCACGTGCTCCAGCGCCACGATCGGATCGGTCATTCGCGCCCGCGCTACACGAACAGCGGCAGCATCTCCAACCGCGCAGCCGCGTCGCGCACGGCCGTCTCGTCCGGCGCGGCCGTGAACCGGGCCGCGGCGTCGAGGACGTACGGCAGGAGCGCAATATCGCCGACGGTGTTGAGGAACACGCCGGGGCGCGCGAGCACCCAGTGGACGGCGAGATCGATGTCGCGCGGGTCCTCGAGCGGCTGATACCAGGTCGTGCGGGTGCGCTCGCGGCCCCACCAGGGACGGCGCGCGACGGCCTTGATCGTCTGCACCGCGACGTTCCGGTCCCGGCACACCGCGGCCACCCGCTCGAACATCGCCGCGTAGTGTGGGTCCCGCATCATCAGGTAGTTGTACGGCAGTAGCACCGAGTCGAAATCGAACCGCTCCAGGCTGCGCAGGTGGGTGGCCGCGATCTGCGAGCCGTGCCCGGTGACCCCGATGTACCGCACGAGGCCCTCCGCCCGCGCCTCGACGCAGGCGTCGAGGGCGCCCCGCGGGCTCAGCGCGGTGTCCCAGTCGATCGGGTCGGCCAGGTTGTGAAGCTGAATCAGGTCGATCCGCCCGACGCCCATGCGCTCGAGGGAGAGATGGATCTGCCGCTTCGCGGCGTCGTAGGTACGTCCGCCGGTCTTCGTGGCGAGGAAGAACCGGTCGCGGTAGGTCTTGAGCCAGGGCGCCAGCCGCAGTTCGGCGTCGCCGTAGCTCGCGGCGACGTCGATGTGATTGACCCCGTACCGCAGCAGCAGCTCGAGGACGGGGTCGGCCTCCTCCTGCGTGACCCGCGCCAGCGCCGCCGCGCCGAAGATGGTCCGTGTGCTCCCGTGCCCGGTCCGCCCGAACGTCAGTGTTGGGATCATGCCCGCCCACCTCGTGCTTCATTGTAGTGGAATTGCCGCGCGCGGCGCCGCGGCGCGTCGGACCCGTCTGCATCGCCCGGGCCGAGGGTACAACACGATCCGGATTGCGCTCGCATGTTCGACATGTCAACTTGGCGGGTCCCGTCGGGGAGGACGGTTTGTGAGAACCTGGGCTCCGGTTTCGCTCATCGTCGCGTTCATCCTTGTTGCGACGGCGCCCGCGACCTATTCCGGGTTTGTCCCGAGGCCCGAACGCCCGCGGGTGCCGGCCGCGGCGGCGCCGGAGTCGCTGGACGCCCCGTGGGTGTACATGCGCTCCACCGGCGCGCGCGGGGACGGTGTCACCGATGATACCGCCGCCATTCAGGCCGCGTTGACCCAGGCGTCCTCCGCCGGGCGCCCGGTGTTTTGCCGGTCGGGCACGTACCTCGTGTCGGCCACCCTGACGCTCGGAACAGACTTCGTCGGGTCGCCGTCGGCGGGGCGGGCGGCGTGCGTGATCAAATTCGTGGGACGCGGTCCGGCCGTGCTGGTGACGGCGAACCCGGTGCAGGTGCAGAATCTCGTCCTGGACCTGACTCAGGACACAAATACCGAAACGGGCGGGCTGCTGCTGCCGGGCGCCTGCGTCCGGTGTACGTTCTCCTCGATCACGGTGAACGGCCCCCCGAACGGCGTGACCCCGTATCTCAACTACGGCATCGTGCTGCGCGGCGGCGGAGCGGAAGACCGGCTCACGAACATTTCGACGAAATTCGCGACATCGGCCATCATCGCGGGGATCGGCGGCAACCTCTTCTATCAGAGCACGCTCGACAATATCTTCGCGCACAACTGCGGCCAGCTGACCGGCCGCGCCTGTCTGCAGATCACCGGCGCCGTCGACACGGTGATGAACTCCGGGATCGGCGGCGGCGGCTTTCCGGGGGCGCCGACGCGGGTCGCCGTGCAGATCTCGGGGTCCGACGCCGAGGCCATCGATATTATTGCCACCGAATTGATCGCGAACGCGCCGCACGGAACGGCGGTGGTCATCACCCGGCCCGCCCATGACGTGAGCGTCGTCACGCTGATCGACGTGCGCCTGCCGGTTCCCGCCAGACTGGCCTCGGACGTCGTCATCCCTCCCCGCATCACGCGCATCGCGACGCAGGAGAGCGGCGCCGGCCCGGTCGGATTCATCAGCGCGGCCGCCCCGATCGCGGCGTTCATGCCGGAATGGGGCTCGGGCATCACGCTCGACGCCTGCACCTGCACGGCCGTCGCCGGCACGGTGGCGTTCACGACCGGCGCGACGGCTCCCGGCGGCGCGGCGCCGTTCGGCACGATCCGGTTCCGGCGCGCGTACCCGGTGCCCCCGATCGTCATCCTGAGCTGGAACTCCGATTCCGCCGCGAGGGCGGGCGTGTACGTGGACTCCACGTCGGTCAAGGGGGCCCGGCTCCGCTCGTCGCAGCTCCGGGCCGAGACGCGGTATGTCCTGAGCTACCAAGTCATCGAACGGTAGAGGCGATCAGCGCGGCGATCCGCCCGGGGGTCAAAGGCCCGTCCGTGATGCGGACGCCGAACGGCGCGAGCGCATCCTCCACCGCGTTCGCCAGCGCGGCGGGCGGCGCGATCGCGCCGCCTTCGCCGACGCCCTTGACGGCCAACGGGTTTCGCGGCGACGGATACTCGAGGTGGATGGTCTCGAACCGGGGCAGATCGCGGGCCCTCGGCACCGCGTAGTCCATGAGCGAACCCGACAACAGCTGTCCGGCGCCGTCGTAGGCGATGGCCTCGCACATCCCGCCGCCGATGCCCTGCGCGAGGCCTCCGTGGATCTGCCCTTCCACGATGAGCGGATTGACCACCCGGCCGCAGTCGTGGGCGACGACGTAGCGGAGGATCGCGACGGTGCCGGTCTCGGGGTCGACCTCGACGATCGCGACGTGGACGGCGCTCGCGAAGGTTACCGTCGGCACCGTCTCGTACCGCGACGCCGCGAAGATCGGATCGGCCACGCGCGCGCCCGCGAGCGTCGGCAGGCTGGATCGCGCAACCTCGGCCAGCGTCAGCGCGCGGCCCGGAGCGCCCCGCACGATGACGCGGCCGTCCTCGATGTCGAGGTCGTGCTCGGCCGCCTCGAGCAGGGCGGCCGCGGCCCGCACCACCTTCCGCCGTACGTCCTGCGCCGCCCCGGCCACCGCGTTGCCGGCCACCACGAGGCTGCGGCTGGCGAACGTCCCCACGCCGGCGGCCAGTTCGCGCGTGTCGCCGCCGACGACGGTGACGTCGTCGAGGCCCACGCCGAGTGCGTCCGCGGCGATCTGCGCAAACGTGGTCTCATGGCCCTGCCCCTGCGAGCAGGCGCCGGTGGCGACGAGCACCTTGCCCGAGGAGTCCAGGCGGACGGCCGCACTCTCGTAGGGTCCGATGCCGGTGCCCTCGACGTAGGCGGCGATCCCGATGCCGCGGTGGACGCCCCGGGCCCGCAGTGTTTTCTGCTCCCGCCGGAAGGCGTCGTAGCCGGCGCGATCGAGCGCGCGCTCCAGCGCCGCCGCGAAATCCCCGCTGTCGTAGACGCACGGGTGTCCGTCGCGGTACGGAAATCCGGCGTCGTACGGCATTTCGTCGCCGCGGATGATGTTGCGGCGGCGAAGGTCCGCCGGATCGATCTCCAGGCGGCGGGCGAGCAGGTCGAGCATGCGTTCCATCACAAACACGGCCTCCGGACGCCCGGCGCCGCGGTAGGGTGCGTGCGGCGTCTTGTTGGTCACGACGGAGCGGGCCTCAAACGCCGCGTTCCGGATCCGGTAGGGTCCGAGCATGTGCGCCACCGTGTTGTACGGCTGGACGATGCCCCACGGATTGTAGGCGCCCTGATCCAGCAGGAAGCGGTCCCGGAACCCGAGGATGGCGCCGTCCGCGGCCGCGGCGATTTCGGCCTCGTGGACCTGCTCCCGTGAATGGGTGGCGGCCTGCATGTGCTCCCGGCGCGTCTCGATCCATTTCACGGGGCGGCGGAGCCGCGCCGCCACGACCGGGATCAGAGTGTCCTCGGGATAGACCGAGCACTTCGTGCCAAATCCGCCGCCGACGTCGGGCGCGATCACGCGGACCCGGTGCGCCGGCATCCGTAGGGCGTCGGAGAGCGCGCGCTGCAGCAGATACGGCACCTGGGTCGACGACCAGACGGTGATGCCGCCGCCGCGGCGGTCGGGAACGGCGAGGATGCCGCGCGGTTCGAGCGGCATTCCGGCAGAACGCGGGACGTGCAACGTGGCCCGGACCCGCACCGGTGCCTGGGCGAAGGCGCCGTCGGGGTCGCCCACCCGCATCGCGAAGCTGACGGCGACGTTGTCGCCCCAGTCCGGGTGGATCAGCGGCGCCCCCGCTTCCAGCCCTCGCACCACGTCGGTCACGACCGGGAGCGGCTCGTACGCCACGCCGACGAGGGCCGCGGCGTCTTCCGCAGCGGCGCGGCCGTCGGCCACGACAACCGCGACGGGCTCTCCGACGTAGCGGACGTGCGTCGCGGCGAGCGGGAACTGTGATGCGGTCCGAACCTGGAAACGCACACGCGCCTCGAGGGCGGGCGGCGCGACACCGGCGGAGGGGACGGGGACCAGCGCGTCCGACAGGTCGGGAAAAGCGAAGCAGGCGACGACCGAGGGGTGGCGGCGGGCCCGCGCGAGGTCCACGTGCGTGAGCCGCGCGTGCGCGTGGGTGGCGCGCACAACCGCGGCGTGGAGGCACCCGGCGGCCGGAATATCGTCGACGTACTGGCCGCCGCCGGTCAAGAAGCGCGGGTCCTCGAGGCGGCGCACGATCGCGCCGACGTACCGGCCGCTCATGCGACAGGGCCCCGGCGGCGCCGGACGCCGCCCGCCGCGCCCGGCGACTCAGGCAAAGTTGGGCGCCACGTGCCGGGCGATCAGGTCGATCTGCGCCGGGTCGTCGGTCACCGGCCCGAGGACCAGATAGGTGAGTCCGGCGCCGGCTAAATCGGCGATCCGCGCGTTGATCCCGTCGATGCTGCCGATCATGTAGCATTCTTGCAGGTGCTCGTACGAGCGATGCGTGCCCATGACGCGGACGAACGGCTCGCGTGACTCGGCGAGCGCCTTCGCCTGGTCCGCTCGTTCCACGAGATGGATGAAGTTGCAGTGCCCGAAGGTGACCGACGCGGGATCCTTGCCCATGGTCCGCGCGTGCGCCTGAATCTGCTCCCAATCGCGCTTGACCCACTCCTGCGTGCCGGAGCAGCGGGACAGCCAGTTCCCCGCCTTCACGATGCGGGTGAGGACGGCCTTCGACATGAACGGGACGTCGTGCTCGTCCGGGTCGGGGACGCGGGACCCGCCGGACACCCAGACCTCGGGCAGCGCGGCCGGCCGCGGGTCGATCGTCACGTCGTCGAACTGATAGTACCGGCCGTGGTAGGACGCGTGGGGCCGGGTCAGCAGCAGCATGACCGCTTCCAGGATTTCGTCGGTGCGGCGGCCGCGCTCCTCGATCCGGGAGCCCGTGACCGTGAACTCCTGCGCGTACCAGCCCGGGCCGATGCCGAAGACGAACCGGCCGCCCGACAGGTGGCAGAGCGTCGAGATCTCCTTCGCCAGCATCACCGGATGTCGTACCGGCAGCACCAGAATGCCGGTGGCGAGCTTCACCCGTTTCGTCAACGCCGCGGCGTACGCGAGCGCGTTGAGCGGCTCGAGCCACGCCATGCCGTAGAGACCCGGCGCGGTCAGCAGATGGTCGATCACCCAGACGTCGAAGCCGTGCTGCTCGCATTTCTGCACGCAGGACGTCAGGCGCCGGAGGCGCTCCGGACCCGCGTCGGTCCAGGCGTACGTGGGCACCCACACGCCGAATTTCAACGGTGCCATCATTCGGCTCCCTTCAGCCACCGGATCGGGGTGACGCGGTAGTCGCACCGAAGCGCCCGCCCGCGCCGCTCGTCGCGCAGTTCGACTTCGAATCGCTCCCCGTACACGAGCGCGCCGCCGAGCAGGGCCAGCGTCCCGGAGTAGATCGCGGTGCCCGCGAGACCGTCCTCGACGCGGGCGCGCACGAGCGATAAGAGCGCGTCCGGCGGCATCATCTCCGCCAGCCGGCCCTGCTGGTACTGGATCCGCCGGCCGTCCACCGTCGTATGGCTGGCCAGCACCAAGCCGTCCCACACCTCGCGCACGTCGGCGAGGTCCCAGACGTCCCTCGAGATCACGTTGGGCGCCACGAGCTTGGCCTTCTCGATGGTCACCCGTTCGAGCCCGCGGTCGGTGTGGTCGCTGCCGGTCGCGACGAGCACGCGATCCGCCTCCGCGAGGAGCACAAACTCCGCCTCGCCCGAGGTCTCCGCGCCGAGGACGTCGATCTCCGCCGCCGTCGTGATCAGGTTGGCCATTTTGGGATAGAGGACCGGTGTGCGGTCCGGACACGGCACGCCGTGGGCCCGCATTTCGTCGATGTGCCGCTGCACGGCGGCGTGGTCGCGTCCGGTGAAGCCGGCGTTGATCACGCGGCGCACCTCGAAGCGCACCGGCGTAGCGCGGCCGTTCTGTCTGAGCGTCAGGTCGAGGACGGTCATCGGTGCGCGCGGCGCTAGGGTTTCTGGTGGTACCGGAATTCCAACGTCATGCACCCCCTTGGCACGCGATACGGGCCGTGGGGCATCCCCGGCGGACGGCACGCGTACATTCCCGCCGTGTAGGTCTCCTTTTTACCGAGGTCGACCAACTCGCCTTCCAGGATCCACACCTCTTCCCAGAAGTCGTGGGCGATGGTGCCGGTCGTCTCCGCGCCGCCCTCGAACCGGAGCAGCCGCGTAATGTCCCCACGCTCCTCGTCCCGGCTGAGGATCTTTTGCGTGATGCCCGGACCGCCGGCGCCCATGGTGGGCGATCCGACGACGGGCTGCCATCCGGCGTCATCCGGCCGGAAGAATTCGCGTTCGGGTTTCGGCATCGGCCCTCACCTCGTTGCCGTGGTTCGCGTTCGCGGCGACGCCTCCCCGTCCGCCGGCGCCGGCCGGACCGCGGCGAAATGAGAAAGGCGGCCGGGACGCGTATATCCTCTCGAGCGAAAGAAGGAGATGGGAGAATGCGCAGGGCAGAGGCTGTTCTCGGGGTGATCATGGTCGCGGCGGGCGGGGTCTGGTTCCTTCAAGGCATTCGCGTGCTGCCGGGAAGCTTCATGACCGGGTCCCGATTCTGGATGGTCACGGGCGCGCTCGTCGCGGTCGCCGGACTCGCGCTGTTTCTGGACGGCGCCCGGCGGCCGGCGGCATAGCGGCGGGACGCCGCGAAACGGAGGATCGCATGGGACTCACGCGAGACGTCGCCGACTGGGTCGCGCGGACATCGATCGACGACGCGCCTCCGGCCGCGACGGCAGCGGGCAAGTCGGCGATCATCGACACGGTGGCCGCCATCCTCGCCGGCGCCACGGAGCCGGTCACGCGCATCGTCGCGGAGGCGGTCGCCGAGGAGGGCGCGGCTCCGGTCGCCGACCGGCTCGGCGCGCGTCTTCGCACGTCGATGGAGGGCGCGGCGTTCGTCAACGGGGTGAGCGGGCACGCGCTCGACTACGACGACGTCAGTCCGTCGGTGATCGGCCACCCGAGCGTGGTCGTCCTGCCGGCCACGCTCGCGGCGGCGCAGGGCACGGGCGCTTCCGGCCGCCGGCTGCTCGAAGCCTACGTGATCGGCGTGGAGGTCATCACGAAGCTCGGCCGGGCGATGGGGAACGCGCACTACCGGATCGGGTGGCACGCGACGTCCACGCTCGGGACCCTCGGGGCGGCGATGGCGGCCGGCAAACTGTTGGGGCTGGCGCCGGAGCCGCTGCAGCACGCGCTGGGGATCGCGGTCTCCGAGGCGTCCGGCAGCCGCCAGAACTTCGGCACCATGACGAAGCCGTTCCATCCGGGCCACGCGGCGCGCTGCGGCGTCCTCGCGGCGCGGCTGGCGCGCAAGGGCATGACCGCCGACACGACGATTCTGGAGGCGCCGCTCGGCTATTTCGCGATGTTCTCGCACGGCGAGGCGGCCACCGACGGCATTCGCGACGCGCTCGGCAATCCGTACGACGTGGTCTCGCCCGGCATGAACGTGAAGCGGTACCCGTGCTGCTACGCGACACACCGGGCCGCCGACGCCGTGCTCGACCTCGCGCGGGAATACGAACTGCGGGGCGCGGACGTTGAGGCGGCGGAGGTGGTCGTGCCGTCCGGGGGACTCGCCGCGGTGACGCGGAACCGCCCGCGCACCGGCCTGGAAGGGAAGTTCAGCCTGCCGTACGTGGTGGCCGCGGCGGTCCTGGACGGCCGGGTGACGCTCGACACGTTCACCGACGAGATGGTGCAGCGGCCCGAGGCCCAGGCGCTGCTCAGAGCCGTGCGTCCGGTTGAAGATCCGAGCATTCCCGTGGCGTTCAACGCGATCGAGGAGGGCTACGTGGTAGTCAAAATCCGCCGCCGGGACGGGACCGTCTTGGAGCGGCGGGTGGACTATCCGCGCGGGGCGCACCAGAATCCGCTGGCCGCGGACGAGCTGTACGCCAAGTTCCGCGACTGCGCCCGGCGGGTGCTTCCGGGCGAGCAGAGCGAGCGGGCCCTTGCGCTCCTCACCGCGATAGAGGACCTGCCGCGCCTCGACGAGCTGGTGGCGTCACTGATCCCCGGGGAGGCGCTGTAATGGCCGGACAGGCGCACGGCGCAGGTGCGAGGAGCGGGCCGCGGCTGTGGCTTCGCACCTTCGTGGGCTTCTATCCGCCGCACGCGGAGGCGCGCGCGGCGCTCGATCCCGTCTCGGGCTTCTTGTTCTCCGCGCGGAGCGTCATCCTCGTCATCTCCGCGCAGGCGGCGATCATCGCGGGGCTGCTGGCCGCCGCGGACGGGCGGTTCGACGCCGTCGCGTTCGTGCTGGTCCTCGCCGGCTTCGTCATCGCGCACGCGATCAGCAACCTCAGCAACGACTACTTCGGCTACCGGAGAGGCCACGACACGCCCGACTCGCCGCGCCTCAGGTACACGATTCACCCGATAGCGAGCGGGGTGCTCGACGCGCGGAGCCTGCTCGCCGGGCTGGCGATCCTCGCGGCCCTCGGGACGGCGATCATCGTCTATTTCTGGGCCACGCGCGGCCCGCTCGCGTTGGGGTTCGCCGCGGCCGGCCTGCTGTTGATGTATCTCTACGACGCGGCGCCGACGCCGCTCAAGGCCGTCGGCCTGGGGGAGATCGCGGCGTTTCTCGTCTGGGGGCCGCTCATGGTGGGCGGCGGGTACTTCGTGATCACCGGCCGGCTGTCCGGGCCGGCCTTTTGGGCGTCGATCCCGTACGGCCTCGGCGTCATGTCGATTCTCGTCGGCAAGCACATCGACCAGGCGGACTTCGACCGCGTCCACGGCCAGCGGACCCTGCCGGTCGTTCTCGGCGACCGGCCGGCGCGCGCCCTCAATCGCGCGGTGATCGTGGCGATGTACGCGGCCGTCGCGGTCCTCATCGCGGCGCGGCAGATCACGCCGTTCGCGGCGCTGGTCGCCGTCGCCCTACCGCGGTCGGTCCGCGCGCTGTCGGTGACGGGCCGGCCGAAGCCGGACGCGCCGCCCGCGGGCTATGTCGGGTGGCCGCTCTGGTACCATCGGGTGTCGCTGGTGCACAATCGTCTGTTCGGCTGGGTGTACATCGCCGGGCTGGCGCTCGGCGCGGTCCTGCGCGGCGCGGGGGTGCGCTGACCGGGCCGTTCTGCGCGCGGACTGACGACTCCGGCTACGACGGGCGCGCCAAGCCCACGACCCGGGCCGTCACATCGACGGGAACGGGTCCGCGTTCCGTCCACCGCAGAGCATCTTCGAGCTGTCCGCGGTCGGAGTAACCTACGAGAACGGTCGAGATGCCCGGCGCCGCAAGGGCGAAGCGGAGGGCCAGTTCCATCGGGCCCTCGTACCCGAGGTCCGCGGCGAGCCGTCGAATCGCCGCGGCCCGCTCGAGGTCGCGTCCGTATTCGGCGCCGGCGGCCAGCTGCGGTCCCGGATCGCCCGCGTTGGCATGCCGGCCCGCCACCGCCGACAGCGCGCCCGCCGCCATGACGCGGATCGCGATCACGCCCACGCCGGCCGCGGCGGCCGCGCCGATCAGGCCTGCGAAGTCCTGCTCACCGCCGCCGGCCCCCGCATACCCGCCGCTGGGGTTCAGGGCATTGAAATAGGACTGCGTCGTGGCGAACGCGCCGGAGGCCACCGTGGCGTGCACCGCAGCCGTCTGCCCGAGGCCGGTGATCCCGATGTGGCGCACGAGGCCGCGGGCGACGAGCCGCCGCATGCCGTCCGCGACCGGCCCGCACACGGTCTGGAGACCGATGGCGTGGCTGCTGCCTCGAACGGACGCCGCGGCCTGAGGAGTCTCGGCGATCGGATTGTGGAGCTGCAGCAGGTCCACGGACTCGTGTCCGAGCCGGCGCAGGCTGGCTTCGCACGAACGCTGAATCGCCGCGGCGGGATCGTCGAGGTCGGGCTGCTGCAGCCGGACCTTCGTCCCGACGACGACGTCGCGCCACGCTCCGAGGTCGCGCAAGACCCGGCCGAGGTGCTCTTCAGACCGGCCGTCGCCATAGCTTGGCGCCGTATCGAAATACGTGACGCCGGCGTCGAGCGCCCGGGCAACCGCCGCCGTCTGCTCGGCGTGGTCGCCGCGCACCATGAGGCCGCCCACCGCGCCGGCGCCGAAGCCGAGGGCGGAGACGGAGAGTCCGGTCTTGCCGAACGGCCGCTGCTCCATGCGGTTACCTCCCGCGGATCCGCCGCGGGGTCCTGTCGACCGCGGTCACGCCCGGCGCTAGCCGCCGGCGATGGCCCCGATGATCAAAAACGGCTCCTCGCCGGCCGCGACCGTGTCGGGGAGGGGGGCATCCGGCGGGTCCTGCGACAGATCGCGCTCGCACGCAAAGAACCGGACGAGCGGCCGGCGCTGCTGCGTGACGTGGTCGCGCACCGTGCCACGCAGCACCGGGTAGCGCGCCTCGAGCGCGTCGAGCACCGACCGCTGCGTGACCGGACCGCGGACGTCGAGCGCGACTTCACGCTCCGTCTTCGCGAGCGTGCGCAGGTGATGGGGCAGAACGACCCGGATCACGCCAGGGTCTGTACCTCGACCGAGAGCACGGCCGGCAGATCGCGCACGATCGGCGCCCACGTGCCGCCGCCGTCCGACGACGCGTACACCTGTCCGCCGGTCGTGCCGAAGTAGAGGCCGCACGCATCGAGCGAGTCGACGGCCATCGCGTCCCGCAGCACGTTGACGTAGCAATCCCGCTGAGGCAGCCCGTTCGTGAGCGCTTCCCACTCGTTGCCGCCGGTCCGGCTGCGGTAGACTCTGAGCTTTCCGTCCGGCGGAAAATGCTCGGAGTCGCTCTTGATCGGGAGCACATAGATCGTCTGCGGCTCGTGCGCATGGACGTCGATGACGAACCCGAAGTCGGTCGGCAGGTTGCCGCTGACCTCGTGCCAGGAGTCGGCGGCGTCGTCGCTGCGCATCACGTCCCAATGCTTCTGCATGAACAGGGTGCGCGGCCGCGAGGGGTGCATCGCAATCCGGTGCACGCAGTGGCCGACCTCTCCCGTCGGATTGGGCATTTGCTCCGAGCGCAGCCCGCGGTTCGCCGGCCGCCACGTCTTGGCCCCGTCGTCGCTGCGGAAGACGCCCGCCGCCGAGATGGCGATGTACATCCGCGCTGCGTCGTTGGGGTCGAGCAAGATCGTGTGGAGGCACATCCCGCCTGCGCCCGGCATCCAGTTGGGCCCGGAGCCGTGGCCGCGCAGGCCGGGCAGCTCCTCCCACGTTTTCCCCGCGTCCGCCGAACGGAAGAGGGCGGCGTCCTCCACCCCCGCATACACGGCGTCCGCGTCGGTGAGCGACGGCTCGAGATGCCAGACGCGCTTGAACTCCCACGGGTGCTGGGTGCCGTCGTACCACTGGTGCGTCCCGGTCGCGCCGGCGTACGTGAACTGGTTGCCCACCGGCTCCCAGGTCTTCCCTCCGTCGTCGGAGCGCTGAATCTGCTGACCGAACCAGCCGCTCGACTGCGAGGCGTACAGCCGGTTCGGATCGGCCGGCGAGCCTTTGACGTGGTAGATCTCCCAGCCCGCGAAGTGCGGGCCGGCGACGTCCCACCGGCTGCGCTTTCCGTCGGACGTCAGGATAAACGCGCCCTTGCGCGTACCGACCAAGACCCGTACCCCGCTCATCGTCCACCCCTTTCGAGTTGATCCTGCGCTTCTTTCCACGCCGGAAACGCCCGCTCGGCCTTGCGCCGCCCGCCCGCGGTGAGCCGGACCGGCCGCCGCCTCGCGTCGCCGGCGCGCGCCGCGCTGACCCAGCCGTTGCGCTCGAGCACGGCGGCGACGCGGGTCAGCGTGGTTCGCTCCAAGCCCAGCGCGCTGGCGAGCTCCGTGATCGACGTCGGGCCTTTGAGCGCGAGCGCGGCGAGCACGGAGAACTGCGTCGCGCGCAGCCCGTGCGGCCGCAGCCGCTGCTCGAAGAGCCTCGTCACGGCGCGCGCGTAGCGCCGCGCGGCGAGGCACCGGCACGCCCTGGTCGGGGAGAGATCCACGTTCGCGGCCGTCATCGTGTGTATATACACTTGATTACGGGGCGTCAAGAACCCTCCCCGACGCCGCCTGCCGCGCCCCGTCTCGCCCGAGCGGGCCGCCGCAGGAACGCGCGGCCCGATGGGTCGAACACGAATCCCGCGACCCGAGATCCAGAGCCGGGCCGCGCACGGGACACACGAGGGGGGCCCATGATGCGGACCGATCTGTATCGCGCCGCCGCGCTGGTCGTTGCGTGCGCGGTTGCCTTCACACTCGGCATTCCGGGCGGCGGCCGCGCCGCCGCGCCGGCGTCGTTGCACGTCGCGATCGGCATCGACGCCGACACGCTCGACCCCGAGGGCCAGACGACCACCACCATTGCCAACATCGTGGACTATATGTTCGACTCGCTGGTCTGGCCCAACGACGAGCGGTCCGGCGTCAAACCGGGCGAGCCGCAGTACACGAAGCTCGTGCCGCAGCTTGCGACGTCCTGGACGGTGAGCCGCGACGGCCTGACCTACACGTTCAAGCTGCGCCAGGGCGTCAAGTTCCAGGACGGGACCGACTTCAACGCCGAGGCCGTGAAGTTCAACGTGCAGCGCTGGCTCGACACCTCGGTGCGCAATCCCAACCGCTACTACTTCACGGACATCGACACGAGCCGCATCGACACCCCGGACCCGTATACCATCGTGCTGCACCTGAAGCAGCCGAGCCCGACCCTCCTGGGCCGGATCGCGAGCGGCGTGGGCGAAATCCTGTCGCCGTCGGCGGTCCGGAAGATCGGCAACGACAAGATTCCGCTGGGCCCGCTCGCCGCGGGCACGGGGCCCTACATGTTCAAGGAGTGGGTCCACGGCGACCACGTCACGCTGGTCCGCAACCCGAGCTACTGGGGCCGCAAGCCGTACTTCGACGAGGTGGTGTTCCGCGTAGTCCCGAACGCCGGCACCCGCGAGACGATGCTGCGCGCCGGGGACGTGCAGATGGCCTTCGAGCCGCCCGCCCCGGACGTGCCGGCGCTGCGCAAGGACGCGAACCTGCGCGTGGTCGAGGGGCCGAGCGACCGCGACGTGTTCGTCGGCCTCAACACGCAATACGGGCCGTTGAAGGACGCGCGCGTCCGGCAGGCGCTCAATTACGCGGTCAACAAGCAGGCGATCATTCACAGCGTCCTCTTCGGGCTGGCGACCGTGCTCGAATCGCCGACGACGCCGTTCTTGTTCGGCTACACGAAGCTCCAGGCCGGTGGCTGGCCGTTCAACCCGGTCAAGGCCAAAGCGCTGCTCGCCGAGGCCGGGTTTCCAAACGGGTTCACGCTGAACTTCCGGACGCCGACGGGCCGCTACATCCAGGACTACCAGTTTGCCCAGGCGGTGGCGGCCCAGCTCGCCAACGTCGGGGTCAAAGCCCAGATCCAGACGACCGACTGGCCGTCCTATGTCAGCTGGATGGTCACGCCGCTCGAGCGCACGCCGCTGCAGATCTTCGTGCTCGGGTGGGCGACCCAATATCTCGACGCGGACGGCGAGCTGTACGGCCAGTTCTATTCAGGGCAGGCGCCGCCGAAGGGCCTCGCGCCGACGTTCTACAAGGACGCCAAGGTGGACGAGCTGCTGCTCGCCGGCCAGACGACGTCCGACCCGAAGAAGCGCGAGGCCATCTATCAGGAAGCGCAGCAGTTGATCTGGAACGACGCGCCGTGGATCTTCCTGTGGAGCCAGAACTTCTACATGGTGACGAGCAGTCATCTGGACGGCGTCACGACCACGCCGAACGAGAAGTGGGCCGCAATCTACGCGACGTGGAAGTAGCGCGGCGCGGCTGATCTCAGGGTAGGGCGGAGCGGCCTCATCGCCGGAGGGTTTCTCGCCTTTGCGATCCGCCGCCTCGTGGCGGCGGTGCCGACCCTGTTCGGGGTCACGCTCATCATTTTCTTCATGGTGCGCGTGCTGCCCGGAGATCCGGCGCGAGTCTTGGCCGGCCTCGAGGCCGACCAGACCGAGGTCAACCGGATCCGCGTGCAGTTGGGCCTGGACAAGCCGGTTCCGATCCAGTACGCGCGCTTCTTGGCGAACGCCGTCCGCGGCAACCTCGGACGGTCCGCCGTGACCCAGGCGCCGGTGGTCTCCGAGATCGCCGGCCGTCTCGGTCCGACGACGCTGCTCGCGGCCACGGCGACGGTGCTGGCCGGGACCTTGGGCGTCGCGTCGGGCATCGTCGTCAGTACCCGGCAGTACACTGCCGCCGACTATGCGGTGACCGTGCTGGCGCTCGCCGGCGTCAGCATCCCCGTCTACTGGCTCGGGCTGATGCTGATGCTCGTGTTCGCGGTGTTCCTGCATCTGCTGCCGGCCGGCGGCGATACCACGCCGCAGAGCCTGATCCTGCCGTCGATCACGCTGGCGGCCTTCAGCCTCGCGATCATCGAGCGGATGACCCGGAGCAGCATGCTCGAGAGCATGCGCCAGGACTACGTTCGGACCGCCCGTGCGAAGGGTCTGGCCGACCCGATCGTCGTCTATCGTCACGCGCTGCGCAACGCCCTCATTCCCGTGGTGACGGTCCTCGGGCTGCAGTTCGGCGCGCTGATCGGGGGCGCGATTCTCACCGAGACGACGTTCGCCTGGCCGGGGATCGGGCGCCTTTTGGTCGACGCGATCGCCCGGCGGGACTATCCCATTATCCAGGGCGTGGTGCTGCTGTTCGCGGTGACGTTCGTGCTCGTCAATCTGATCGTGGACTTGTTGTATGGCTACATCGATCCCCGTATCCGGTTCGGCTAGTGCCGGCCGACTCCGCGGCCGGCCACCATGTCATTGACGCCGGCAGGGGAGCGTGGGTTCCGCCACCCGCTGGCGGTGCTGGGACGGCTGGCGCGCAACCGCGCCGCCGTGGCCGGCTTCGCGGTGCTGGCCGTCATGGGTCTCGCGGCGCTGCTCGCGGGGGCGCTGCTGCCTTACGGCGCCGAAACCGCCGACCTCAACGCCGTGCTGCAGCCGCCGGGTCCGGCCCATCTGTTCGGCACCGACCAGCTCGGGCGCGACATCCTGGCGCGGATCGTCTACGGCGGCCGCATCTCGCTGTTGATCGGCGTGCTCGCGGTCGGCGTCGGCGCGGCGATCGGCGTTCCGCTCGGCGTCGCGTCCGGATTCTACCGCGGCCGCACGGACGCGTTGATCCAGCGCGGGGTCGACATCATGCTCTCGTTTCCGGGGTTCCTGCTGGCCCTCACGCTGATCAGCCTGCTCGGTGTCGGCCCGCGCAACGTCATCCTGAGTGTGGGCGTCGCGTCGGTGCCGGTGTACGTCCGCCTGGTGCGGGGCGTGACGCTCTCCATACGCGAACTGGCGTACGTGGAGTCGGCGCGGGCGATCGGCCTGTCGGACGTCCGCATCATGCTGCGCCACGTCCTGCCGAACATCGCGGCTCCGATCATCGTGCAGTCGTCCCTGCAGCTTGGGGTCGCGCTCCTCACCGCGGCGGGCCTTGGATTTCTCGGCATCGGCGTCACCCCGCCGACCCCGGAATGGGGGACGATGCTCGGGGAGGCCCAGACCTACGTCCTGGCCGCCTGGTACATGGGCACATTCCCGGGGCTCGCGATCTTTGCGGCGGTGATGGCGTTCAACTTGTTCGGCGACGGTCTGCGCGACGCCCTCGACCCGCGGATGAAAACGCTCTGAGCCGGGATTACTTTTCGAATCCCCAGGAGGTGACGTGGCGCGGGGTGACCTCGACCATGACGGAGTCGCGCTCGCCGATCGCGGATTCCTTCGGGTATTGCGGGTACTTGCGATAGAGCAGATCGCGGTACTTCCGAAACCGCGGCCCGCCCTTGATGAGCGCCGCCGAACCTTGGATCATGACGCCCCGGAGGAGGCTCCAGTCTTCCGCGTACACGTCCACGCTGAAGGCGAGGTTCGGATTCGCCCGGAGGTGCCGGACCTTCAGGGCGTCGCGGCCGCTGGCGAAGTAGATCCGCCCGTTGTCGGCGACGTGGCAGACCGGCACCACGTGCGGCCGTCCGTCGCGTCCCACCGTGGCGACCCGGGACACGCGTTCCAAGGCGATGATCTTGGCGAGGTCTTTGCGCAGCCGCACGGCGGCTCACCTCCACGCGCGGCGCGCAGACGGCGCCGCGGACACGAGACTTTCGAACACGATGGTGCCGAACCTATTATGCCGCGTTTTCGCGGCGGTGACCGCGGCCGGGCTTGGATTTCATGGTTGCCGGCCGGCAGGGGGGGCTCCGATGAAGATCGGCGAGGTGAAAGTCTACGTCATGGGCTCGGCGTGGCGGAATTTCGTCTTCGCGCGCGTACGGACGGACGACGGCCTGGACGGGATCGGCGAGGCGCGGCCGGTGAACCGCGAAGAGGCCGTGGCCGCCTACCTCGAGGCCATCACGCACCGCTACGTGCTCGGCAGCGATCCGTTCAACATCGAGGACCTGCTGCTGCGGATCACCCGCGACGATTACGAGGTGCCGGGCGCGACGGAGATGACGGCGATCGCGATCGTGGAGATGGCCTGCTGGGACATCATCGGCAAGGCTCTCGGCCAGCCGGTCTACCGGCTGCTCGGCGGACGCTGCCGGGACCGCATCAAGGCCTACGCGAACGGCTGGTACCAGGTCGCCCGGACGCCGGACGAGTTCGCGCAGGCGGCGCGCCGGGTGGTGGCGCGCGGATACCGGGCGATGAAGTTCGATCCGTTCGGCGCGGGCGCCGGCGAGCTCACGCGGGACGAGCACCGGCGGTCGGTCGAGCTCGTCGAAGCGGTGCGCGACGCGGTGGGGCCGGCGGTCGAGCTGTTCGTGGAGATGCACGGCCGGTTTACCGCGGCCCAGGCGATCGCGATGGCCCGCGACCTCGAGCGCCTGGCACCGGGGTGGATCGAGGAGCCGGTGCCGCCGGATCAGCCGGCCGCCCTGGCCAGGGTGGCGGCGCACACGACGTTGCCGATCGCGACGGGCGAACGGCTGCACACCCGCGCAGCGTTTCGCGATCTGTTCGCGCTCGGCGCGGTGGACGTCGCGCAGCCGGACCTTTCGCACTGCGGCGGGCTGCTCGAGACGAAGAAGATCGCGGCCATGGCGGAGAGCCACGGACTCATGGTCGCCCCGCATAACGTCGGCGCGTCTGTGAGCACCGCCGCGGCGCTGCATCTCGCGGCCTCCGTTCCGAACCTCAAGATTCAGGAGTACTTCAACGATTTCGACGAGCCGGACGTGGCGGGGACGGCATCGGGGCTGCCGGCTGTCACCGACGGCTACTTCGCGCTACCCGAGGGCCCCGGGCTCGGCGTGACGTTCAACGAGGACGTGGTGCTCGGGCACCCCTACCGCCGCCAGCACTTCAATCTCTTCTCCGAGGACTGGCAGCGCCGTCAGGCCAAGCCCGTGCCGTGAAACGCGGCGGGGTCGCAGCAGGGGGCGCGGCGCGCCGATCGCGAACCGCGTAATTCCCGTTCCATTTTTTGCCGGAGGCGCAACGTGGCGACGCTTGTGAAAATCGGTCTGATCGGGTGCGGCAGCATCGCGCGCGGCGCCCACCTGCCCGCGATGCGCGCGCTGCGGGACCGGGTGGTACTCGTTGCCGCGGCCGACCTGAACCGGGAGGCGGCGCAGGCCGCCGCGGCGCCGTGGGGAGCGGACGCGTACGCCGACGGCCGGCAGGTCGTCGACCGGGACGACGTCGAGGTGGTCGTGATCACAACGCCCGAGGCGGCGCACCGGGAGTGGACCGTCGCCGCCGCGGCGGCCGGGAAGCACATCCTCTGCGAGAAACCGATGGCGCCGTCGCTCGAGGACGCGGACGCGATGATCGAGGCATGCCGCGGGGCCGGCGTCCACCTCATGATCGGCCACAGCCGCCGGTTCACCCGCCGGTACATGGAGATCCGCCGCGCGATCGATCGCGGCGAGATCGGCGCCGTCCGGCTCGTCAGGGAGAACGAACGGCGTCCCGGCGCGCGGGCGGGTGAGCCGGGCTATTACACCGGCTCCCACTGGACCGGTGACCCGGCCGTGTCGGTCGGGGCCGCGCTCACGAACGGCATCCACGAGGCCGATTTGCTCCGCTGGTTTGCCGGGTCGGAGCCGGTCACTGTCTTTGCCGAGCACAAGGTCACAATCGACGGCAACCGCGGCGTGCCGGATTTCGTCACGTGGACGGTCCGGTTCGCCAACGGGTCGATCGGCTCGAGCGAGGTCAGCAACTGTCTGCCCGCGGGGTACCCCGCATTCCACCAGTTCGAAGCCTACGGCCTCCGCGGCGCCATCCGTGCCCGGGATCACGAGCTGGTCAGTTTGACCCGGTTCCGGGACGGCGGCGCCGACTATCCCGAGAGCGCGCACATTCTGCTGCATAATCAGACGGCGTATACGCGCGAGCACGCGGCGTTCATCGACGCCGTCCGCGAAGGCCGCCCGCTGCCGATGTCGCCGGACGAGGCGCGCGCCGCGCTCCGGCTGGCGCTCGCCGCCGTGGAGTCCGCGCGCACGGGCCGCGTCGTCTCCCTCGCGGGCACCACGGCATCGGAGGTGCGGGCATGACGGCAGGAGGCCGCGAAGCGGCCGGAGGTCCTGCGCGAGACGGGGCGCCGCTCGCGATCGGCATCGTCGGCGCGGGCCGGCACGCCGCGGCCCTCGCGGACTATCAGGCGCCTTTCGGCGACGTCCGTGTCGCACGCTGGGCGGCGAGTCCCGGCGGTGCGGATCTCTCCGTGATCCGGGAGCTGGCGACCCGCATCGAAGCGCCGTTTGCGCGCGACTGGGAGGCCCTCGTCCGAGACCCGGATCTGCAAGCCGTGCTCGTATTGAGCGAGAGCGCGGGCGCCTCCCTCGTGGCCGAAGCGGCGCTCGGCGCGGGGAAGACGGTTTTCTGCGCGGCGCCCGCGGCCACGCGGCCGGAAGAGGCAAACCGGTTGGCCGGCGCTGCGACGGGTGGGCGCGGCGGCCTGCTCGTCGGCGGGACGATCCGGCACTCGGCCGCCGGGCGGGAGGCGCTGCGGCTGATCCGGGCGGGTGAGCTCGGACCGCTCCATTCGCTGTTCGCGTCCGTGAGGCTGCCGGCCGGGGGCAATGGCGATCGGTCGTCCTCGGCGCAGCGGCCCGTGCTCGAGGAGGCCGGCTGGGATCTTCTCGATTTCATCGTCGCCGCCACCGGGTCGCAGCCGTCGCGGGTGCACGCGCACGTGGATACGCTGTTCGGGGCCGGGGCGCAGGACACGGCGGTCGGCATCGTCCGGTTCGACAACGACCTCGTGGCGACGATCGAAGTCGCCCGCTGCCTGCCGCCCTCGCTCGCGGCGCCCGCGGACGGCGAGGTGGAGATCGAAGTGATCGGCGGCCGCCAGGCCCTTCGACTGCAGCCCGGCGCGACGGCCGTGAGCATCTACGGCCGGGGCACATCGCTGCGTCCGTGGCTGGACGCGCCCGTGATCTCCATGCTGGACGACCTGGCCGCCGCGACCAATAGCGGCGCGCCGAACGCCGAAGGCGTCGCGGACGTGCGCCGGATGGTCGATCTGATGGAAGCGATCCGCGCCGCCGCCGCGCGCCCGGTCGCACGACTGTAGCAGGGAGAGGGGCCGGCGCGGCGCGGCCCGAAGCCCGCGATTGCCGCGTTTGCGGAGTCATTCGTCGTCGGGGAGTGGAGAGTCTATGCGTATCGCGTATATCGGTCCCGAGGGCCGGAACGCCGTCCTGCAGGAGTGGGCCGGTCCCGGCGTCCTCGTGGAGACCCGCAGCGCGAACTTCAACGGCGCCATTGAGTCGTCGTACGACGAGTATCTGTACATCCCGCGGTTGCTCGAGACCGTCGAGCAGATCGAGCGGGACGGATTCGACGGCGCGTTGATCGGCTGCTTCGGCGATCCGGGACTCGACGGGGTGCGCGAGCTGGTGAGGATGCCCGTGGTCGGTCCGGCGGAAGCATCGCTGCACGTCGCGGCGATGCTGGCCGATCGGTTTGGGATCATCACGGCGACCCCGGAGATCCGGCCGATGCTGTACCGGCTCGCGGAGCGCTACCAGGTCGACCGCCGGCTCGCCGGGGTGACGGACATCGGCTGTCCGGTCCTCGACATCCGGCGGGATCCCGACGCGCACTACCCGGCGCTGGTGGATCTGGCGCGCCGCATGGTGCGCGAGCAGGGCGCCGGGGCGCTCGTCCTCGGCTGCGGCAGCATGTCGTTCTACGCCGACCGGCTGTCGGGAGACACCGGCGTTCCCTGTATCAACCCGCTGCGCGTCGGACTGAAGATGTGCGAGCTGCTGGCCGGCAGCGGCCTCACGCACTCGAAATTGACCTATCCGTACCCGTCCAGCCGGCGGATTCGGGCAGAAGCGCAGACCATCGCGAGGTGAACAACATGCGGACGCGTTCGTGGGCGCCGACTGCGTTCGGCGTGGCGCTCGTCGTTGGCACATTGCTCTGGGGGATGCCGCAGAGCACGATGCCGAAACCGCCGGCCGCGCTCGCCGCCGGTGCGGCGCTGCCGCAGTCGCTGGTCGTCGCCGACATCGGCGACCTGCAGACTCTGGACGGCACGCTCCGCGTCGTCACCAACCACCGGCGGCTCTACGGGAACATCTACGAGACCCTGGCGACGCGGGATCCGAAGACGCAGCAGATCGTCCCGCTGCTCGCGACCGGCTGGGAGAAGCACGGCGACACGGCATGGATCTTTCATATCCGCAGGGGCGCCAAGTTCCATGACGGCGCCCCGCTGACCGCGGCGGACGTCAAGTTCTCGCTCGACCGCGCGCGCGATCCCAAGATCTCCCAGGCCGCCGCGAGCGTCAAGCTGGGTCCCATCGACGTCGTCGACGAGTACACGGTTCGCATCACGACGGTCGGGATCGATCCGCTGGCGCTCACGCGGGTCGCGGATCTCGGCTTCATCGGCGAGAAGGCGTATTTCGACCGCGTCGGCGCCGTCGACTTCGGGCTCAGACCGATCGGGACCGGACCCTACAAGTTCGTGCGCTGGGACAAGGGCAGCCAGGTTGTCATGACCGCCAACGACGGCTACTGGGGCGGGCCGGTGCCGGTCAAGAGCCTGACGTTCAAGTTCATCCCGGACGCGGCCACCCGCGTCGCCGCGCTGCTGTCCGGTGAGGTCGATATCGCGGCGGAGATTCCGCCGGAACTGGCCGCGCGGATCGATTCGAGCCCCAACGCGTCGATCTCGTCGCAAACCGACCCGATGGCGGTCGGCGTCTGGCTGAAGCCGCTCGCCACGCCGCTCAACAATCGCGCGGTCCGGCAGGCCCTCAACTACGCGGTCAACAAAGACGCGATCGTCAAGACGATCTGGGCCGGCCGCGCGACGGCGCTGGGCAGCCCGCTGTTTCCCGGCATCTTCGGCTACGACTCCGCCGTGAAACCGTACCCGTACGATCCGGCGAAGGCCAAAGCGATGCTCGCGCAGGCCGGGTACCCGAACGGCTTCACCTTCCACACGGACGTGCCGATCGGCGGCGTGCCGCTGGCCAAAGAGGCCGCGGAGGCCGTGGCGGGGGACCTCGCCCGGGTCGGCGTCAAGATGGAGATGCGCACGCTCGAGTGGGCCGCGTTCTTGAAGAACGTGTTCACCCCGCGGTCCGAGGCGACGGCCGAGTCGATGGTGCTGTACATCAAGACGCCCAGCCTGGACGGCGACGGCATCCTAAGCCCGACCTTTCCGTGCGACGCGGTGTATCCGGCCGGATGGAACTGGGGCGTGTACTGCAACCCGCAGGTCGACAAGCTCATCGCGACGGAGGCCCATGCGCTGAGCCCGAAGGTCCGCGAGCGCGTGATGGGGCAGATCTCGCAGATGCTGCACGACGACGCGCCGTGGATCTACCTGTACGCGCCGACGCAGCAGTTCGGCGTGAAGAAAGGCCTGCCGTGGAAGGCGCGCGAGGACGGCATGATCTTTGCCTGGCACGACCTGAAGCCGTAGCGGCCGCGGGCCCCGCGCGGGGAGCCCCGCCCCGATGAGCGGCCGCTACGTGCTGCGGCGGCTCGGCCGCTGCGTCTTCGTCCTGTTCGGCGTCACGCTGCTCGCCTTTGTGGTCTCGCGGCTCAAGGGCGACCCGGTGCTGCTGATGGTCCAGCCCGGGGCGACGGCCGCCGACATCGAGGCGATGCGCCGCTCGCTCGGGCTTGACGGCCCGCTCTGGCTGCAGTTCGCGCGCTTCGTCGGCGGTGCGCTGCGCGGCAACCTCGGCATGTCGATCTGGCAGGGACAGAACGTGACCTCGCTGCTGCTCGAGCGCGTGCCCTTCACGCTGCGCCTCTCCAGCCTCGCGATCCTCGTGGTGGTCGTCGTCGGCATCCCGGCCGGCATCGTGGCCGCACGCTCGCGGGGGGGCGCCTGGGACCAGGTGATCGTGGCGGGGGCGGTCGCGGGGCAGGCGCTGCCGACGTTCTGGGTCGGGTTGATGCTGATCTATCTGTTCGCCGTGGACTGGCGCCTGCTCCCGAGCTTCGGAGCCGGCGACTGGCGGCACCTCGTGATGCCGGTCGCCACGCTGTCGCTGTTCTCGCTCGCGCGCGTGACCCGGCTGGTGCGGTCCTCGATGCTCGAGGTATTGAACCAGGATTACATCCGGACGGCGCGCGCCAAGGGGCTCGCGACGGGCCGGCTGCTCTTCCGCCACGCCCTGCGCAATTCGCTGCTGCCGATCATCACGCTCGTCGGCCTCGAGTACGGCGTGGCGCTCGGCGGCTCCGTCATCACGGAGACGATCTTCGCGCTGCCCGGGGTCGGCGGGCTCGCGGTCCAGGCGATCTTCAACCGCGACTTCCCGCTGATCCAGGCGGTGGTCCTGTTCACCGCGGCCGTCTTCGTCGCGGTCAACTTTCTCGTCGACATGCTGTATCTCGCGATCGATCCCCGTGTGCAGTACGCGTGAGCGCGTGGCGCCGGCGCGGCGGCAGCCTCAGCGCCGGCGCGTCCCTGGCGTTTCTCGCGCTGCTCGTGGCCGCGACGATCGCCGCGCCGCGGCTCGGGCTGCCGGATCCCAACGCGACGGACCTCACCAGGGCGATGCTCACGCCGGCGTGGTTCTCGGGGGCGGCCGGGCACGCCGTCTTGGGCACGGATCCGCTCGGCCGCGACGTGCTGGGCCGGCTCGTCTACGGCGGCCGCATCTCGCTCCTCGTGGGCTTCGCGACCGCGCTCATCGCCGGCGTGCTCGGGATCGCGGCCGGCCTGGTGTCGGGCTACTACGGCGGCTTCGCCGACACGCTGCTGATGAGCCTGGCCGACGTGCAGCTCGGCGTGCCGGTGATTCTCTTGATGCTCGGCGTGATCGCGGTGGTCGGGCCCGGCCTCTGGAACCTGATCGCGGTATTGGGGATCACCGGGTGGGTGTTATTCGCGCGGATCACGCGCAGCGAGGTGCTGGCGCTGCGCGCCACCGCGTTCGTCGAAGTGGCTCGCTCGACGGGCGCCACGCACGCGCGCGTCCTCTGGAAGCACATCCTGCCGAACGTCGTGCAGTCCAGCATCGTGCTGGCGACGTTCACAGTTCCCCAGATGATTTTGACCGAGGCCGCGCTGAGCTTCCTCGGGCTCGGCGTGCAGCCGCCGACGGCGACCTGGGGCAGCATGATCGCGGACGGCCGCCGGTATCTGCTGGTCGGCGTGTGGTGGCCGACCTTCTTCCCCGGGGTGATGCTGTTCGGCACGGTGATGAGCATCAATCTGGTGGGCGACTGGCTGCGCGTGCGGCTCGATCCGCGGAGCCGCTGAGTCCCGGGGGGTAGGACGTCGGCGTCCCGGGCGGAAGCCTACTACGGTCGCGCGTTCGCGCATGTCTCGCCGGAGAGGTCGGTGGTCATGAAGCGCAAGAACTACAACGGCTATCAGTCGTTTCAGTACCTCGAGCCCGGGGCCGACTACAAACCGTTCAAGCTTGCCAAGCAGCTCGGCCGCGTGCCGTCGTCGCCGTATCCGGTCACGGCGGCGGAAGAGGCCCGCGTTCAGCGGCTCTTCGAGGACAACGTCGTCATCTCGCTCCACGAGCACTGCTTCGTGGCGCCGGAGAACCTCAACGAGATCTGGGAGTTCCGGCGGTGGGGCCGCGACTGGACCGGGTACGAAGGCCTGGCCGTGTCAGGGCTGGACGCGGTCTTCGACAACCTGATGGACGGCACGGCGTTCATCACGTCGCGGGCGGGCTGGAAGTGGGACGACGTGCTGACCGACCTCGGGCTGCGCCTGTCCGACATCGCGCACCAGGACATGGTAATCCAGTGCCGCACCGTCGCCGACATCCACCGCGCCAAGGCCGACGGCCAGATCGCGTTCGTCCCGAGCCTCGAGTGCATCACGATGGTCGAAAACGAACTGGACCGCCTCGACATCCTCTACGGGTTCGGCGTGCGCAACATGGGCATCGCCTACAGCGAGGGCAACGGGGCCGGGGCCGGCCTGCGCGAAGCGCGGGACGGAGGCCTTACCCAGTTCGGCCGCCAGGCGGTGCGGCGGATGAACAAGCTCGGCGTCGTGATCGACGTGTCCCACAGCGGCGATCAGACGAGCCTCGACACGATCGAGACGAGCGAGGATCCGATCTTCATCACCCACGCCGGCGCCCGCGCGCTGTGGAACACCAAGCGGCTCAAGCCCGACGACGTGCTCAAGGCCTGCGCGGCGAAGGGCGGGGTGATCGGGATCGAGGCGGCGCCGCACACGACCCTGACCAAGAAGCATCCGCGCCACAACATCGAAGGGTTCATGGAGCACTTCGAGTACGCGGCCGAGCTGGTCGGGATCGACCACGTCGCTTTCGGCCCGGATTCGCTGTTCGGCGACCACGTGGGGCTGCATCACGTGTTTGCGAGTCAGCTGTCGATCTCGAGCGCCCACGGCACGCGGGACTTCGAGGAAGTCGAGTACGTCGACGGGCTCGAAAACCCCGCGGAGTGCCTCTGGAACATCACGCGCTGGCTGGTCAAGCACGGCTACTCCGACGCCGACATCGCGAAGGCGATCGGCGGCAACGTGCTGCGGGTGCTCGAGCAGGTGTGGGTCTAGCGGAGATCAGACGGGGGTGGGCGGTATGTTCCTGGCGATCAAAGCTCAGCGGGTGCTCGACGGTACCGGACGCCCGCCGATCGAGCGCGGCGTGGTGCTCGTCGACGGGGACCGGATCACGGCGGTGGGGCGCCAGGCCGATGCGGCCATTCCCGCCGGCGCGGAGGTCATCGATTGCGGAACGCAGACGGTGCTGCCGGCCTTCGTCGACGCGCACTCCCACGCGTCCATCAACCCGGGACTCGGCGACCAGATCGGGCAGCTGAAGCAGCCGCCGGCGCCGCAGGTGGTGCGCGCGGTCCGCAATCTGCGCACGGATCTGCTCTCCGGCGTGACGACGATGCGCGTCGTCGGCGAGGAGCATTTCATCGACGTCGAGCTGCGCGAGGCGATCGCCGCCGGCCGGCTGCCGGGACCGCGCCTCGTCGTGGCGACGCGGCCGATCACGGCCCGCAACGGCCACGGCGCCGCGCTCACGTACTCGGACGGAGAGGACGAGATCCGCAAGCACGTCCGCGAGAACATCGCCGCGGGGGCCGATTTGATCAAGCTGTTCATGACCGGCGGCGTTTCGAGCAAGGGCACGGCGTCGCGCTGGTACGCCTACTCCCGGCACGAGGTGGAGGTGGCGGTCGAGGAGGCGCACCGGAACAACAAGCCGGTGGCCGTCCACGCGCACGGCGGGCCCGGAGTCCGGATCTGCATCGAGGCCGGCGTGGACTCGATCGAGCACGGCAAGCTGTGCGAGATGGACGACCTCGTGGAGATGCGCCACCGCGGGACCTGGCTCGTCACCAACAACGCCGTCTCGGGCCATCCGGACGGCATCGAGAAAGGCGACGCGCATGTCCCGTCGATCATGGCCAAGCTGATGGAGTCGCGCGAGAAGTCCCGCGAAAACTTCGCCGCGGTCCTCGAGAGCGGCGTGCGGTGGGCCCTCGGCACCGACTCGATGCACGGGCTCATCTGGTGGGAGATCGCGAAGGTCGTGGAGTGGGGGGCCGATCCGTACGACGCGCTGCGTGCCGCCACCCAGCGCGCCGCACAGGCGATCGGCCTCGGCGACGAGTGCGGCACGCTCGAGGCCGGCAAGGCGGCCGACGTCATCAGCGTCGACGGCGATCCGTTGAAAGACATCGCCTGCCTGGAGCGTGTCGGCCTGATTCTGCAGGGGGGCCGCCGCCGGGACGGCCTCTCGGCCAAGTAGGGGCGATGCGGACGATGAACGCCGCGGTCGTCCACGGTCGCGGCGGCCCCGAGGTCGTCTCGGTCGACCGCGTCCCGGTCCCCGAGCTCGCGGCCGGCGACGCGCTGGTGCGCGTTCGCGCCTGCGCGATGAACCGCATGGACGTCTGGGCGCGGACCGGACCGCCGCAGCCCGTGTTTCCGTGGAAGGAGCGGGAGTATCCCGTCATCACCGGCGCCGACATCGCCGGCGAGGTGGAGGCGGTGGGATCAGGCGCCGCGGGCGTCCGGCCGGGCGACTGCGTGGTCGTCTTCGGCCCGCTGTCGTGCGGCCGCTGCGAGTACTGTGCGCGCGGCGAGCAGACAATGTGCCCGGAGTACCGGATCTTCGGCGAGCACACGCAGGGCGGCTTCGCGGAATACGTGGCCGTGCCCGCGGCCAACCTCGAACCGATTCCGCCGGGCGTGGACTTTACGACGGCCGCGGCCGGGTCGACCTCGTACTGCACGGCGTGGCGGTGCGTCGTGACGCGCGGCGAGGTGCGGCCGGGGGACGACGTGCTGGTCCTCGCGGCCGGCGGCGGCGTAGGCGCGGCGGCGATCGACATCGCGCTGCGGGGCGGCGCGCGGGTGTTTGCCGGGGCGAGCACGCCGGAGAAGCGGGCGAAGGCGCTCGCGCTGGGCGCCGCGGCCGCGGTCGACCACACCACGCCGTTTTCGGCGTGGGTTCTTGAGCAGACGGGGGGCCGCGGCGTCGACCTCGTCGTGGATTCGCTCGGCGCCACGTGGCCGGAGAGCATTCGAAGCCTCGCCCGGGGCGGCCGCCTGTGCGTCTGCGGCGCGACGCTCGACAACAAACCACAGTTCGACATTCGCGAGCTCTACCAGCGCCACCGGTCGATCCGCGGCGCGCCGATGGGCAACCGCGCCGAGTTCCGCCAGGTGCTCAAGCTGCTCGGAGAGGGCGGGCTGCGGCCGGCGGTCGACTCCGTGTTTCCCCTGGCCCGCATCCAGGACGCGCACCGCCGGGCGGAGAGCCGCGACGCGTTCGGCAAGATCGTGGTGACGATGTAACCTTTGGAACAGGGAGGTTCAGCGATGCCGACCGCACGGACGAAGGCCACGATCGCGACCCGGGAGTACGACTATGTCGCGCCGCTCGCCGCGGGCGAGGTCACCGCCGACGGCGTCGACTTGAAGGTGCTCCGCGTGTCCGACGCCCTCAGGCGGTTCCCCGCGGATCCTTCCATGGAAGGCGGCGAGGCGTCGTTCAGCCAGTATCTCCGGCGGATCGCCTCGGGCGACCGGTCGCTCGTGGGCCTGCCGGTGTTCATCATGCGTGAGTTCAGGCACCGCTGCTTCTTCGTGCGGCGGGACAGCGACATGACCGACGTCACGCATCTGCGCGGCAAGCGGATCGGCACCGACGCGTGGGGCGCGAGCGGCAACACGTGGACGCGGGCGATCCTCCGCCTCGCGAACGTGCCGATCGACTCCGTCCGCTGGTTCGTGGGCCCCGTCAACCCCGGGGAGACGTCGATCGATACCTCGACGCTCCCGGCGGCGGTCTCTCGGATACCCGCAGGACGGGCGCTCGGCGAGATGCTGCCAGCCGGGGAACTCGACGCGCTGATGTGCCCGTGGCCGCCGCACGGCTTCGACAACTCCGGGTCGCCGATGCGGCGGCTGTACGAGGACTACCGGACCGTCGAACGCGAGTACTACCGCCGGACCCGGCTCTACCCGGCCCACCACGTCATCGCGCTGCGGCGCGTGTTCGTGGAACAGCATCCGGAGGCCGTCGGCGCGATTTACCGGGCGTTCGTCCAGGCCTATGAACGCTCGGACCGCCTCCACCGGATCCTGCACGAGACGAGCCCGTGGGTGCTCGCCGATCTCGAGGAACAGTCGGCACTCATGGGACCGGACTATCGGCCGCACGGGTACCGGGAGAACCGGGCGATGGTCGCCGCGTTCTGCGAGGAGCAGTATGCGCAGAAGCTGATTCCGGAGCCGCTCGACCCGGATGTATTGTTCAGCGACTTCGAGGCTCTGACCGGCGGGCGCTACAGCTCGTAGCGGAGGCGGTAGACCAGCAGTTCTTGGAGCCTGAAGAGGACGTCCGGCTCCGCCTCGACCCGCACCGTCCGGGGGGCGATCCGCCGCACGCCCGGGACCAGCGCGGCCGTCTGCGCCATATCGGTGCGGTTGTAGTCGATCTCCATCACGAGCGGGTTGCCCACCGCCACCGGCTTGATCTGTCCGCGCGCCCGCACCGCTTCCGCCGCCGTCTCGCGGATCCGCCGGCCGGCCTCGCGCGGATGCAGCGAGGCGGCAACGCCGCGGCCCCGGCCCGTCTTGACCGCGACCGTACGGGTCTGCGGCAGGAACTCCCGAGTCTGCGCCATCGTGGCCTCGTCCCCCGTGACCAGCACCACGGGGACGCCGAAGCGGCCCGCGACGAGCGCGTTGAGATCCGCCTCGTTCATCTCGCGGCCGTTGATGCGCAGATTGTAGATCGTCGTGCTGTTCCACGTGTGATCCAGCACGGCATCGGCCGTGCCGGCGCGCCCGTGGGTGCCGGTGATGAACACGGCGTGGAAGGACGCGTCGAGGCCCTCCGTCTGGAGCGAATCGCGCATCGCCCCGCGCAGCAGCACCGCGCGCTCGTCGAGGCGGCTCGGGATGATGTTCTGCATGCCGGCGTGGCTGTCGCAAACGACGACGTCCGTCGCGCCGCCGTCGAACGCGCCCGCCACCGCCGCGCTCACCTCGTCGGTCATGAGCTCGCGGCCTTCCTGATACTGGCGGGCGCTGTCGAGCGTCTGCAGCGTCGTCGCGACGCCCGCGACCCCTTCGATGTCCGCGGAGATGAAGACGCGGCACTCAGACGCTTCGCGGCCCGCCCGAGCGGCGCTCATCGCGCACGGCCGCCCGGCGCCGCCGCGCCGGTGCCGAGATAGGGATCGACCGTCCGGAACCACTTCAGGAACCCCGCGCAGGCCTGCACCGCGTGCTCGAGAAGCTGCCGGCCGCGTTCGGCGCTGCCGAGCCTGGGATCCGAGAGGCTGCCGGTCGGCGGCGTGACGTCTTCCATGTCGAGCGGCACCGCGGCGCGGACGCCGTCGACCTTGATCGCACCGAGGCCGTCGGTGGGCACGCCGAAGACCTTCTGCCTGCCGAAGGCGCCCGCCCGGTGCAGCTGCACGCGCTCCGGCCGCAGGTACATCATGAGCGATCCGATCGGCTCGCCGCCGTGCCCGAGCTCGACCTTGCCGCCGTAGACGCGCTCGATCAAATCCGGCGCCTGAATGATTTGAAACGGCGCGATCGATGGAATGACGAGCCGGTGGGACCGCCGGTAGCGCCGCGCCACGATTTCCACGGTGGCTGTGTTGCCGTTGTGGCCGTTCATGATGACGATGCGCGGAAACTTGTGGAGCAGGAGACAGTCGATCGTGTCCGTGAGCACGGCGGCGAGCGTCTCGGAACGGAGCGTGATCGTGCCCGGATAGTTGCGGAAGTACTCCGAGTAGCCGAACGGCAGCGTCGGCGTGACGACGTCGCCCGAGATCTCCGCCGCCCGCGCCGCGATCTCATCGACGATGATATAGTCGCCCTCCGGGCAGTGCGGGCCGTGTTCTTCGATAGATCCCAGTGATACGACCGCCGTCACCCCGCGGGCGATCGCCTCGCGGACCTCTGTCCAGGGCATCTCACCGAGCCTCACGTCTCCACCCCCAACCATTTCCTCCCGCGGCCGAGCGCGCGTCTCTGGACAGAGGACCTTCGATAGATATGTCAAATATCCTAGGTCACATGTCAAATATCTCTCCTCGGAAATAGTCAATGAGCCCACTCGGTCCTGTTCCGGTAAAGCGCCTCGGCGATACCGTCTACGAGACCCTGGCCGAGGCGATCGCGTCCGGCCAACTGTCCGAGGGCGCAAAGCTCTTCGAGGACGAGATCGCCAGGCAGATGGGCGTGAGTAGGACGCCGGTGCGGGAAGCGTTCCGCCAACTGGCCAAGACAGGCCTCGTCGACGCCGACCTGTACCGCACCCCGGTGGTGCGGCGGCTCACCCGGCAGGACATCGACGAAATCTACGAACTCCGCGAAGCGCTCGAGCCGCTCGCGCTGCGACTGGCGCTGCGCAACCCGGATGCGTCGTGGCTCGATGACCTCGACGCGAAACAGCGCGCGATCGAAGAGCAGAGTGCTCAAGGCGCGGTCGACGTGACCGCGTCCGTGCACTACAACGAAGTGTTCCACCGCGCGTTCGTGACGGCCAGCCGTCACGAACGGCTCGCCAACATCATGGATCCGCTGTGGATCCAGGTGCTCCGGCTGTCGTTCCTCTCGCACCAGCTCGAGCGTCTTCCCGCCGGGCGGCTGCCGCGGGCGATGGTCGAACACCGCGCGATCCTCGACGCGGCCCGCACCGGCGACGGCGAGCGCGGCGAGACGCTGCTGCGGCGGCACGTCCGCCGCGGACACGACGATCTCGTTGCGTCGCTGTTCTCATCGGAACACTCTGCGCCCGGCAAAGGAGGCACGTCATGAGTACGATCAATCCGGCAGGAGGTCCCTGGGCCTGCGGCGCGGGCCAAAGATGCCCAGACGGGGCAGGAGGCCGCCATGCGGCCGGAGCCGCGGAGGGCGCGCGGGCGCCGCTGCGGCCCGGCTTCATTCTCGTGCGCGGAGCGCCGCGGATGGACCCGGCGCTCGTCGACGCGTTTCGCGATGTTCCGACGGCGCTCGTCTCGGACGCGCAGGGCCGGCAGTTGACGCTGCACCACGCGGTGAAGCCGATCTATCAGCCGATGTCCCGGCTGCTCGGCCCCGCGCTGACCGTGAAGGCGCGCCCGGGCGACAACATGATGGCGATGAAGGCGATCGAGGAGGCGCGCCCCGGCGACGTGCTCGTGATCTCGAGCGACGGCGAGTCCAACCTCTCCGTCTGGGGCGGCATCATGGCGGCGATGGCCGTCCGGCGCAAGGTCGCCGGCGTCGTGACGGACGGGCTCGTGCGCGACGTGGCGCAGATTCGCAAGACCGGGCTGCCGGTGTTCGCCACCGGATTGACGCCCGCGGCGCCGACCAAGGACGGGCCGGGGCAGCTCAATACGGTCATCGCCTGCGGCAACGTCATTGTGCATCCCGGCGACATCGTGATCGGCGACGAAGACGGCGTCGTGATCGTCCCGCGCGCGGAGGCGGCGTCGGTGCTGGAGATGGTGCGCGGCCGCCAGGCGCGCGAGCAGATGTGGCTCGAGCATATCGGCCGCGACGACTTCAGCCCGCTGGTCAATACCGACGAGGATTTCCGGGCGCGCGGCTGCCGCATCGTGTCGTCGTAGGGAGCGGGGCGATGACGAGCGACGCACTCCGTGCCGCCGACCGCGACCTGATCGGCGACGTTTGGACGAGCGACGAAGCCTGGGCGCACTGCGAGGCGCTGGTCGACCGATTCCCGCGGCGGTACGCGGGACATGCCGACGAGGCCGGCGCCCGCGACTACCTGCTCGACGCGCTCGCGCGCTACGGCGTCCCGGCCCGCGCCGAGCCGTTTCCGTGCGGTCATTGGACGCCGGGGCCGGCGGAGCTCGAACTGCACGCGCCGCAGCGCCGCACGATCTCCGGCGTCAATCTCCCGATGAACGTGAACGCCGAGGTCACGGCGGACGTCGTATTCGTCGACGAGGGCACGCCCGCGCAGTACGCGGCGTACGCCGACCGCGTGCGGGATCAGCTGGTGATGGTGACGAGCCGCTGTCCCGCCTATTCGCACCGGCCCCGCACCTGCCGCAGGGAGAAATACCTCCGCGCCGTCGACGCGGGCGCGCGCGGCTTCCTCTACATGCGGCACGAGGGGGGACTTCTGCCGGAGACCTACAGCCTCAGCGCCGACGGACCGCCGCCGATCCCCGGCCTCAGCCTGACCCGGGAAGCGGGATCCGAGATCCTCCGGCTCTTGCGGCAGGGTCCGGTACGCGCGACGCTGCGGACGGCCGGCGCGGTCTCGCCGGGGACCTCCTGGAACGTCGTGGGCGACATGCCGGGCCGGCGCCGCCCGGAACGGGTGATCCTGGTCGGCGCGCACTACGACACGCTGGTGGGATGCCCGGGCGCCATCGACGACGCGTCGGGCGCGGCGGTGCTGCTGGAAGTGGCCCGTGCGCTCTCGAAGCACGCGCCGCTCCTCGGCACGACCGTCCGGTTCGCGTTCTTCGGGCTCGAGGAGGGCGGGCTGCAGGGCGCGTACGCCTACACGGACGCGCACGCCGGCGATCTCGGCGCCGTGGATTTCATGCTCAACCTCGACGGGGCCGGCTTCGGTGATCCCCACAAGGGCATCGGCCTTCAGGGATGGCCGGAGCTCATTCCGTTCTTCCGAGGTCTCGGCCGCGAGATGCGCGAGGACTTCCCGGTCGACGTCTGGGTCACGCCCAATTCCGACATGCACCCGTTTCTGCTGCGCGGCGTGCCCTGCGCGTGGCTGTTCGATCTCGGCATGTCGCTGGCGAATCTCGGATGGCCGCACACGGCGGCGGACTCGCTCGACAAGGTCTCCCGCCGCTCGCTCCGCACCGTGGCGCTGCTTGTCGCGCGCCTGCTGTTGTATATGGACAATGAGGACTGGCCGGGACGGCACGCGCGGCCCGAGGAGGTCGCCGCGTGGCTGTCGGAATGGAACCTCGAGCCGCGGACGAAGAGGAGGATGCCGGTATGACTGGCGCAGGACGGATCACCCGCAGACGGTTGATCGGACAGGCGGCCGCCGGAGGGCTCGCGCTCGGCGCCGGCAGCCTGCTCGCGCCGTGGCAGCGCCGCGCCCTTGCGGCGGGTCTATCACCGGTCGTCGTCATGCAGGGTGTCGACCCCGAGACGCTCGATCCGCAGTTCGGCGAGTCGGGCATCATGGCGAACGTGCTCAGCAACGTGGTCGAGGGGCTGACCGCCTACGACCGCAACATGAACGTCGTGCCGTTCCTCGCCGAGTCGCTGCGCGTGCTCGACGACAAGGTGACCTGGCGGGCCGTCCTGCGCGACGGCATCAAGTTCTCCAACGGCCGGCCGTTCAACGCGGAGGCCGTCAAATTCACCGTGGACCGGACGCTCGATCCCAAGATGCGCGCGCAGGGCCTCAACGATCCGTTTCCGTCGCGCTCCGGTGTCACGCGGGTCAACATCGTCAACGCGAAGACGGTCGACATCGTGCTGCACGAGCCGAACGTGATCTTTCCGGTGTTCCTGTACTTTCTCTACATGCTGGAGCCCAACTACTACTCGTCCACGCCGCCGCAGCGCACGGCGGTGGCGCCGGTGGGAACGGGCCCGTGGACCGTGACCGAGTGGGTGAAGGGCGACCACCTGACGATGGTCGCCAACAACGGATACTGGCGGGGGGCCCCGCACGTCAAGGAGTACCGCTGGCGTCCGGTGCCGGAAAAGGCGACGCGGCTCAACAGCCTGATCCGCGGCGAGGGCGACATCGCGACCCACCTGGATCCGGACGACATCCCGATCCTCCAGCGGGTGGACCGCCTGCGGGTCTCGACGGCGCCGGGCAGCCGGCGCGTGCACATCGGTTTCCCGTGCGACGTCGCGCGCTACCACGACCGCCGGGTGCGCTATGCGCTGTCGTACGCGGTCGACTACAACGGCCTCGCAAAAGGGCTGCTCGGGCAGCTGGGACCCAAGCCGGTCTCCACCGTGCTGGTGGCCGCCGACGTGTGGCGCAACCCGGCGCTGCATCCCTTCGAGTACAACCCCCAGAAGGCGAAGGCGCTCCTCGCGGAGGCCAAGTTCCCGATGAACGAGCCGGTGCGGATCTACGTGCCGGTCGGCCGGTACCTTAAGGGCGAGGACGCCGCCCGCGCGGTGGCCGGCTATCTCCGCCAGGTCGGCCTCAAGGCCGATGCGGCGCCGCTCGACTGGTCGGTGTACACGGACAAGATGCGCAGCCCGAAGGGCATGGACGATCTGTACCTGCTCGGCCTCGGCTCCCGGTTCAACGGCCCCGAGGATCTGAGCATCGTGACCACCGGGCAGATCTGGGACCAGACGAAGTGGGTGACGGCCACCGAGAACGGCCCCAAATTCAACGCGCTCTACAAGCAGCTCAGCTCGACGTTCGATCCGGCGAAGCAGAAGAAGCTGGCGTTTCAGATGGAAGCGCTGTTCGTCGAAGAGGCGGCCTGGATCAACCTGTGGATCGAGCCGGGCGCGTCCGGCGTCAACCGGCGGATCACGTGGGAAGACTCGGGCGGGGGCGACCGGCTGGAGTTCTGGCTGCCGGGTGAAGGGGACGTGCGCTACACGTAATCCCGATGACCACGTACGTCGCCCGGCGCATCGCCCAGACCGTGGTCGTCGTGCTCGGCGTCTCCGTGCTGTCCTTTGGGATGATGTTTCTCACCGGCGATCCGACGATGGTGATGGCCGGCGAGAACTGGACCCGGCAGCAGGTCGACGAGTTCCGCCACCAGATGGGGTTCGACCGGCCGTGGCTGGAGCAGTACGAGACGTTCGTGACGCACGCGGTCCGCGGCGACTTCGGCATCTCGATCCGCCAGCAGCAGCCGGTGTTCCAGTTGATCGTCCAGCGGATCCCGGCGACGCTGGAATTGGCCGGGTCCGCGATGGCGATCACCGTCGGCGTCGGCATCCCGCTCGGGATGCAGGCGGCGATGCACCGCAACACCGCCCTCGACCGGGGCGCCATGGGCCTGGCATTGCTCGGACAGTCGATGCCGGTGTTCTGGCTCGGCCTGCTGCTCGTGCTCGTGTTCTCGGTGTGGCTGGGATGGTTTCCGGTGGCCGGGCGCGGGGGCCTCGCCCACCTCGTGCTGCCCGGTCTGACGCTGGGACTCTTCTCGCTCGCCTACACGGCGCGGATCACGCGGTCGGCGATGCTCGACGTCCTGTTCACGGACTACCTCCGGACGGCCCGAAGCAAAGGTCTTGCCGAACGGCGGGTGCTCGTGCGCCACGCTCTGCGCAACGCGCTCGTGCCCATCATCACCGTGCTCGGGCTGCAGTTCGGCGGGCTGCTCGGCGGGGCGGTGATTACGGAGACGATCTTCGCCTGGCCCGGCGTCGGGCGCCTCGTCCTCCAGGCGATCCAGGGTAAGGATCTTCCGCTCGTCCAGGCCGCGGTGTTTCTCCTGGCGGTCATGTTCGTCACCCTCAACCTCTGCGTCGACCTGCTGTACGTGTGGGTCGACCCCCGCGTGCGGTTCGCGTGAACGGCCGCGTCCCGCCGTCCGTCCTCGCGGCGCTCGCCGTCCTGTGCCTTCTGGCCGCCACCGCGGTGTTCGCCGGCCAGCTGTCGCGGTACGATCCCGGGGCGGTCTCGCTCGGGGACCGGCTCACGCCCCCGGTGTTGTTCGGCGGCACGTGGCAGCACCCGCTCGGCACCGACACGCTGGGCGAAGACGTCCTCAGCCGCGTGATCTACGGAGGACGGATCTCGCTCATCGTCGGTCTCTGCGCGGTCGCGATTTCCGGAACGATCGGCGTCGGCCTCGGGACGGTCGCGGGATACCTCGGGGGCGCCGTCGACGACGTCATCATGCGGGTGGCCGAGATTCAGCTCGCGTTTCCTTCCATTCTCCTGTACGTCAGCATCATGGCCGTGCTGGGACCGGGGCTCGCGAAGATCATCCTGGTCATCGGCATTGTGAGCTGGGTCGCCTACGCCCGGATCGAGCGCGGCGTCGTCCTCGGGCTCAAGGAGCGCGAGTTTATCGAGGCGGCCCGCGCGATGGGCGCGCCGGCGTGGGCGATCATCCGGCGGCACATTCTGCCCAACACCCTCGGCCCGATGATCGTTGTCGGAAGCTTCACGCTCGCCGGCGCGATCGTCACGGAGGCTTCGCTGAGCTTCCTGGGCCTCGGCGTGCCGCCGGCGGTGCCGTCGTGGGGACGCATGCTCGCCGACGGGCGGGACTACCTCGAGCGCGGCTGGTGGATCGCGACGGCGCCCGGGGTCGCGATCATGCTCGTCGTGCTGGCCGTCAACATTACCGGGGACTGGCTGCGTGACGTCTTGGACCCGCGCCTGCGGATGTAACGAGGAGGGGGAGACCGCATGAACGACATCGCGACACTCTACGCACCGGGCGGGGAGCTCGGCGAGGCGCTGGCGATTCTGGCCAAGGCGTCGCCGGCGTGGGTCAGCGACGCGCAGAGCACGATGAACACGATGGATCCCGGCATCAAGCCGGTATGGCCCGGCGCGCGGGTCGTGGGCCCGGTGTTTACGGCGCGGTGCCTGCCGGAGAGCATCATCACGGTTCATAAGGCGCTGCTCGAGGCGCCGAAGGGCGCGGTGATCGTGGCCGACGGCGGCGGCACGCACACCGGCGCGCTGTTCGGGGAGCTGATGGCGACGGAGGCGCGCAATCGCGGCATCGTCGGGCTCATCGTCGACGGCGCGGTGCGCGACACAGAAGCGCTCGAAGCGCTCAAGTTCCCGGTGTTCGCGCGCGCCGTCACGCCGCGCGTCGGCTCGAACCGGCGGCTGGGGACCACGCAGGAGGCGGTCGTCTGCGGCGGCGTGCCGGTCCACCCCGGCGACGTCGTCCTCGCCGCGCACGACGGCGTCGTGGTGGTGCCGCGGGCGCGGCTCGCCGCGGCCGTCGCGGCCGTGCAGGCGATCGAGAAGAAGGAGGCCGACCTGCGGGCCCGGATGGGCCGCGGGGAAGGGCTCGCCGAGATGATCGGCATGCTGCCGATCATCTATCCGAAATGAAGGGCATGATCGTCTGCGCGGAGCCCCTGGCCGCGCAGGCCGGCCGGGAGATTCTGCTGGAGGGCAACGCGGCCGACGCCGCCGTGGCCACCGCGTTCGCCCAGGGCGTCGTGAACCCGTTCATGTGCGGCCTCGGCGGCATGGGGATCGCCGCCGTCCATCACGGCCCCACGGCCGAGCGCTCGGTGATCGACTGCTACGCCGCGATCGGCTCGGTGCCGCCGCCGGCGTCCTGGGTCGACGAGTACGTGGGGCGCCTCGAGACGTACGGCCGGTTCGTGATCAAAAGCGAGGACAACCAGGCCGGCTACCAGTCGATCATGGTGCCCGGTGTGGTCCGCGGCTGCCACGAAGTGTGGCGGCGGTACGGCTCGGGCCGCGTGCCGTGGCGCCGCCTCGTGGAGCCGGCCGCGCGGCTGGCGCGGGAGGGCTACGCGGTCGGCGCCGGGCTCGCCGAGATGTGGGCCCGGGACGAGGACGCGCCGGGGCTCCCGAGCCAGGCGAAAAAGTTCGCGCGCTCGCCGGAAGCGGCGCGCATCTTCGGCCGGCCGTACCCGGAGGGCGAGCGGTTGGCGCAGCCCGACTACGCGCGGACGCTCGAGCGGATCGGCGACGGCGGGCCGGACGAGTTCTACACGGGGTCGCTCGGCCGGGAGATCGCGGACGATCTCGAGCGCGGGGCGTCCCTGATCGCGCCGCACGACCTGGCCGAATACCGCGCCCGGCCGCTTCCGCCGCTCACCGGCACATACCACGAATGCGAGGTCGCCGGCCCCCCGGTGCCGTGCGGGACGGCGCATGTCATCGAGATGCTCCAGGTCGCCGACGGCCTCGAGTGGGCGCGGCTCGATCCGCTCGGCCCGGATTACGTGGAACTCGCCACGGCGATCATGCGGGTCACCTTCGGCGAACACGTGCCGCTCAAACTCGATCCGCCGTATCTCGTGGCGCGCCACCGGCTCGACGAACTCACCTCGCGCGGCCACGCCGACGAGGTCCGGCGGCGCATCACCGCGGAGCGGCGGGGGGCCGACCCCGGCACGACGCATCTGACGGCCGCCGACGGCGAGGGCACGGTCGTCAGTTTCACGCACTCGCTCGGCTCCGGTGCGGGGTCCGGGGTCGTGACCCGCGGCCTGGGCTTCCTCTACAACAATTTTCTCGGGCACTACAACCCGTTGCCGAACCGGTGGGATTCGATCGTCCCCGGCAAGCGCGGGGTCGGCACGACACCGGCCGTGCTCTATCGCGGCGGCCGGCCGTGGCTCGGCATCGGCGCGGCGGGCGGCAGCCGCATCAACACCGCGGTCTTCCAGACGGTGCTCAACGTCGTAGAGCGGGGGATGACCGCGCGCGACGCGGTCGCCGCGCCGCGCTGCCACTCCGAGGAGGCGAAGATCATCTTCGTCGAGGACGCGTATCCCGAAGCGACCGTGCGCGACCTCAGGTACCGGGGCTACGACGTCCGTCGGACGCGGCACGTGGCGCGCGTCCAGGCCATCCTGATCGATCCGTCGGGCACGATGCACGCCGGTCCGGATCCGCGCGGCGGGAGCGGATCGGCGCAGGTGCCGTGAAAAGGAGGACGAGATGATTCGGGTGATCGCGCTGGTCTGCCTCGCGGCGGTGGCGGTGTCGGTGGCCGGTGTCCCGGTGCGCGTCGGTGCCGCGGAGCCGGGCGGGACGCTTCGCGTGGCGCTCACGTCGGACGTCGTGAAGCTCGATCCGCACCGCGCCAACGACTGCTTCTCGACCTACGTCTTCGATGAGATCTTCGACACGCTCGTCGCGCTCGACGACCACCTCAACTTCGTGCCGCACGTCGCCGAGTCGTGGCAGGCCGCGCCGGACGGGACGGTGTGGACGTTCAAGATCCGCAAGGGCATTACGTTCAGCGACGGCTCCCCGCTGACGGCGAAGGACGTGGCGTTCTCGTTCCACCGGATCCTGGACGTGCCGGAAGCGGTCTCCGGCAAACTGTCCAAGGTCAACATGATCGCCGCGGTCGACGTGGTGGACGATTCCACCGTGCGCTTCCGGCTGAAGCGGCCCTACGCGCCGTTCCTCGGTGCGGCCCGCCAGCACATCACGCCGCAGGCGGTCGTCGAGCGGATGGGCGACGAGGCGTTCAACCGGGCGCCGGTCGGCTCGGGTCCCTTCCGGCTGCGGGCCTGGCGGAAGGGCGAACAGGTCACGCTTGTCCGCAACGACCGCGCCTGGCTCAAGAAGCCCAATCTGGACTCGGTGGTCTTCCGGCCGATCGAGGACGGCACGTCCCGCACGCTGGCGCTCCTGGCCGGCGAGGTGGACATGGTGGACAGCCTGCTGCCGCAGATGATCGACCGCGTGCGGAGCGGCGGCTTCACGGTCATCATCAAGCCCAATCTGTTCTACCAGTACCTGGGGTTCCGGCAGTACGCGTCCCCGTACACCAACGTGAAGTTCCGCGTGATGGTCCAGCAGGCGATCGACGTCGACCGGCTCGTCGCCACGGTGTACGGCCGCGGCGGCACGCGCGCGTACTCGCCCGTCGAGCCCGGCCTCTGGCCGCGGGACGAGGCGGCGTGGAAGGCGGCGACGCCGAAGTACGACCCGGCCAGGGCCAAGGCGCTGTTCGAGGAGCTGATCAAAGACGGCGTCATGACCAAGGACACGCCCATCGTCGTGCACGTGTCCCAGAACACGGACACGCAGAAGATCGGCGAAATCGTCGTGACGAGCCTGAAGCAGATCGGGGTCAACGCGACGCTCAAGGTCTCGGAGTGGACCGCGTTTCTCGACAACGTCATCAACTCCAAGGACGGCGAAATCTACACGCTCGGCACCTCACCCGCGCAGCCCGATCCGGACGCGGTCTACGCCTGGCTCTTCGCCACCGCGTCCAACAACGGCGGCAATATCCTGGGCCTCAAGGCCGTCGACAACAAGGCGGTGGACGACCTGATCGCGCGGGCGGCCGCGACGACCGACCGCCGTCTGCGCGAACAGCTGTATGCGCGGATCAACCAGACCGTGATCTTCGACCAGCGCTACCACGTCCCGCTGGTGTACCCGAACCAGATCGTCGGATTGAGCGCGAAGGTGCACGATCCGATCCCGATGCCGATCTGCGGCTCCTGGATGGTGACGAGCCAGCACAACACCTGGATGTCGCGGTAACCGGGTCCGGTGGCTCAGTTCGTCGCGCGGCGCATCGCGTTCCTGATCCCCACGGTGCTCGGCGTCGCGTTTCTGGTGTTTCTGCTGCTGCATCTCGTGCCGGGGGATCCGGTGCGGGTGATGGCCGGCGCCGACGTCTCCGAGCGCGCGGTGCAGGAGCTGCGGACCAAGCTGGGACTGAACCGCCCGCTGCTCGTCCAGTTCGGCTACTATCTGCTGGGTCTGCTGCACGGCGACATGGGCACCTCGCTGCGGTTCGACGACACCGTTACCTCGCTGGTGCTGGCGCGTTTCCCGGCGACGCTCGAGCTCGCCGCGGTGTCGCTCGCCCTCTCGCTGGCGGCCGGGATCCCGCTGGGCGTCGTCGCGGCATTCCGCGTCCGCTCGGTGTGGGACGCGGCGTGCACGACGGTCTCGCTGCTCGGCGCGGCCGTGCCGGTGTTCTGGCTCGGCATCCTGCTCGCGTATCTCTTCGGCGTGGTCCTGAAGTGGCTTCCCATCACGGGGCGGGGCGGCCCCTTGTGGACGGCTGCCGGCTGGGCCCACATCGTGCTGCCGGCCGTGTCGCTCGCGGTGACGCAGCTCGCGTTCACGACACGGCTGGTGCGCGACCGGATGGTCGAGGTGCTTGGGATGGATTACGTGCGGTCGGCGCGCGCGAAAGGGCTCAGCGAAGCGCGCGTCATCTACCACCATTCCTTGAAGAACGCGATGATCCTGATCGTCGCGAACACGGGCCTGCAACTCGGCTACCTTCTCGGCGGCTCGGTGCTGACCGAGACGGTGTTCGTGTGGCCCGGGATGGGCCGTCTGGCGGTGCAGGCGATCTCCGGGCGCGACTTCCCGGTGGTACAGGGGGTCACGCTGGCGTTCGCGGCGTCGTTTGTGCTGATCAACATGGTGGTCGACATGTGCTACATGTGGCTCGACCCACGCCTTCGCTATGCGTGAGTTTTGGGAGCGGTTTCGAAAGAACCGCCCGGGCGTGGCCGGCCTCGTGCTCGTCGGCCTGCTCTTCGCGGTCGCGGCCGCCGCGCCGGTGCTGTCGCGCTGGAGGCCCGACGCGATGGATCTGGTGCTTCAATACCAGCCGCCGTCGTGGCACCATCTACTGGGGACGGACGAGTTTGGGCGCGACGTCCTGACCCGGATCTTCTACGGCGCGCGGGTGGTGATCGGCGTGGCGCTGCCGGCGACGGCGCTGGCCCTCGGCCTCGGCGTGACGCTGGGACTCACGGCCGGACTCAACGGCGGGATGGTGGAGCAGGTGCTGATGCGGGTGATCGACGTGCTGCTTGCATTCCCGAGCCTCGTGCTGGCGATCGGGCTGGTCGCCGCCGCCGGGCCGAGTCTCGTCAACATCATCCTCGTGATCGGCGTGACGCGTGCGCCGACCTACGGCCGGCTGATTCACGGCATGGTGCTGAGCCTGCGGCACCTCGAGTTCGTCGACGCGGCGCGGGCCACGGGGGCAACGATGTTCCGCATCGGCGCCCGGCACATCTTGCCGAACGTCGTCAGTCCCCTGCTGGTGTACTCCAGCCTGACGGTCGGCGCGAGCATTCTCACCATTTCCGGGTTGAGCTTTCTCGGCATCGGGGTGCAGCCGCCGGCGGCCGACTGGGGCGTCATGCTGACCCGCGGCCGCGAGTACCTCATGGTGGCGCCGTGGATTCCGTTCTTCCCGGGGCTCGCGATCTTTCTCACCGTGATGGGCTTCAATCTTCTCGGCGACGGGCTGCGCGACGCGCTCGACCCGCGCCTGAAGCTGGTGGCGTAGGCCGTGCGGCGAAAGAACGCGCGGCCGTCGAACCGCGCCGTCCCGGCGCCGGTTCCCGCGACGGACCGGGGACTGCGCGTGCGGCCCCACACCTTCTTCGGCTGCCCGCCGCGGGACGGCGCGGGCCCGCGCACCGACGTCGCCTTTCTCGGCGCGCCGTTTGACCTCGGCACGACGCTGCGGCCGGGCGCCCGCTTCGGGCCGGACGCGGTGCGCGCGGCGTCGGCGTGGTGGCAGTACGCGCGCGACGCGGACGCGCGCGCGGGCTCAGACGGCGCCGCGGCGGCCGGCCCCGACACACCTGCCGCGGAAGGGTGGTACGATCTCGACGCCGGGCGCTGGATCCTCCGCGGCGTTTCAATGGCCGACTGGGGCGACGTCCGGATCACACCGACCGACCTCCACGTCAACCTCGACCGCATCACGGCGGGCGTCCGCGCCGTGCTCGAGGCGGGCAGCCTGCCGGTCCTGGTCGGCGGGGACCACGCGGTCACCTATCCCGCGATCCGCGCCTTCGCCGGCCGCGGGCCGCTGCACATCGTGCAGTTCGACAGCCACCAGGACTTCAACGACGAACGCCACGGGGTGCGCTTCGGCCACGGGAACGTGACGCGCCGCGCCTCGGAGCTGCCGTTCGTCACGGGGGTGTCCCAGATCGGCCTCAGGAGCCTCCAGAAGTACACCGATACGCTGGACGCCGGCCGGCGGTACGGCATCCGCACGGTGAGCGCGTCCGAGCTGCGTCGGGGCGGACCGCGCGTCGCGGCGGCCGCGGTGCCGGCGGGCGCGCGCTGCTACCTCACGCTCGACATCGATGGGCTCGACATCGCCGCCGCCCCGGGCACCGGCACCCCGGAACCCGGCGGGCTCACGTTCCCTGAGATGCGCGACGCCGTGCGCGCGATCGCGGCGCGCTGCCGCGTCGTGGGCCTGGACCTGGTGGAGGTGTCGCCCCCGTATGATTGGGCGGAGGTCACGTCGCGGACGGCGGCGCGTCTTTTGCTCGACACGCTCGCCGCGATCTTCGACGGAGCGGCCGCTACGTCACAGACCGCAGCCGCGGGTCGAAGGCGTCCCGGACCGCGTTCCCGAGGAGGTTGAAGCCGAGCACCGCGAGGAAGATCGCCAGCCCCGGAAACGTCGGGTACCACCACGCGTCGACCATGTAGCTGCGGGCCTGGGCGATGATCGCGCCCCACTCCGGCGTGGGCGGCTGGGCACCCAGCCCGATGAAGCTGAGGCTCGCGCTCGCCAGGATGGCGAACCCGATGTCGATCGACGCCTGGATCACGACCGTGGTGCCGACGTTCGGCAGCAGGTGCATCAGTAAGATGCGCGGCCGCCCCGCCCCGAGTGAGACCGCGGCGAGGACGTACTCCTGCTCCCGCAGCGAGAGGAGCTGGCCGCGGACGAGCCGCGTGTACCAGGGCCACCACGAGAGCGCGATCGCGACCACGCTGTTCGACAGGCCCGGACCGAGCGTGGCCGCGATGGCGATCGCCAGCACGAGGCGCGGGAACGCGAGAAAGACGTCGGTCGTGCGCATGATCACTTCGTCCATCCACCCGCCCCAGTAGCCGGCGATCAGGCCGAGCCCGACGCCGAGCACCATCGCCAGAACGAGCACGACCACCCCGACCAAGAGCGAGATGCGGGCGCCCGTGAGCACGCGGCTCAGCAGGTCGCGGCCGAGGTCGTCCGTGCCGAGCCAGTGGACCGGCGACGGCGGTCGCAGCTTGTCGGCGGCGGAGATGTGAAACGGATCGTACGGCGCGGCGGCCGGGCCGGCGAGCGCGACGACCACCAGCAGCCCCACGATCGCGATGCCGATCCACGCCGAGGGGATGCGGGCGAGCAGCCGGAACGAGCGCTGCAGGTAGCTCGTGCCGCGGCGCGGCGCCCGGCTAGTAGCGGATACGCGGGTCGATGACAGCATACAAGAGGTCGACGCCGAGGTTGACCAGGACGAAGGTGAGGGTCAGCAGCAGCGACGTGCCCATGATCGCGGAGTAGTCGAACGCCGTGATCGCGTTGACGCTGTAGAGGCCGACGCCCGGCCAGTTGAAGATCAACTCGACCAGGAAGACGCCGCCGAGCAGGCCGCTCGTGTACAGCCCGAGCACGGTCACGACCGGGATCAGCGCGTTGCGCAGGCCGTGGTGGACGAACACGCGCGACGACACGAGGCCCTTCGCCCAGGCGGTCCGGATGTAGTCCTGCGACAGCGCCTCGAGCATCGTGGAGCGGGTGATGCGAACCGTCGGGGCGAGTGAGGTGAGGGCGAGCGTCAGGCTCGGCAGCACGAGATGGCTCACCGCGCTCCCAAAGTCACCGAGGTTGCCGGCCAGCAGGCTGTCGACCACGTACAGGCCGGTGACGTGCGGTGGAGGCATCGCGGTGATGGCGAGCCGCCCGGAGAGCGGAAACCAGCCGAGGCTTCGCACGAAAATGAGCTGCAGCAGGATGCCGAAGAAGAAGATCGGAAACGACAGGCCGCTCACACTGAGCACCTGCGCGGCGAGATCGATCGGGCTGCCGGCGCGGACCGCGGAGAGGATGCCGAGCGGCACGCCGAGCACCACGGTGAGGAGCATCGCGGCCGCGGTGAGCTCGATTGTGGCCGGGAAATACTGCAGCAGATCGCCCAGCACCGGCGCGTTGGTCAACATCGAGACGCCGAGATTGCCGCGGGCGAGTTTGCCGACGTAGACCAGGTACTGCTCGGGCAGCGGCCGGTCCAATCCGAACGCGTGGCGCACGGCCGCCACCTGGTCGGGGCCCGCGTGCTCGCCGGCGATCAGCTTGGCGGGATCGGCCGGGATCAGATGCGTCAGCACGAAAAGGAGAAGGCTCACCCCGATCAGCAAGGGCGGGATCAGGGCGAGCCTTCTCAGCGCGTAGGCGGCCACTCCCCCTCCGGGGGGACTACGGCGAACGGTCTACGTCTTCGAGATCCCGTACACGTCGAACGTGTTGCCGAGCCACGGGTTGTAGCTGTAGCCTTCGACGTTGGCCCGCATCGGCACGCGGTTGATGAGGGTGCCGATGAAGACCGCCGCGGCCTCCTGGACGACGATCTTCTGCGCGTCGCGGAACAGGGCGTTGCGCTTGCCCTGGTCCGTGATCTGGTTGGCCTGCTTCATCAGCGATTCGACCTTGTCGTTGGCGTAGAAGCTGAAGTTCCATCCCGCGGTGCCCCATCCGTCGCGGCCGAAGGTGGCGTCGAGCATCGCGGACGGGTCGGCGTAGTCGGGATAGTTCCGCACCGGCAGCAGGTCGGGCGCCGTCTCCGGCTTCCCGGCCTTGTCCAGCAGCACCGACGACGTCATCGACTGGATGGTCACGTTGATGTTGAGGGTTTTGAGCTGGTTCTGGAGAATCTCCGCCGCCTTCTGGAACGTCGGATCGCCCTGGAAGAGGAACAGGCTCAGCGTAAAGCCGCCGTTCGGATGGCTCGACTCGCTCAGCAGCTGTTTGGCCTTCGCCATGTCGAACTTGTACGGCTTGTCGGACGGCGAGAGATGCGAGGGGTCGCTCTGCGGGAGCGGCCCGTACAGCGGCGCCAGGTTCCCGTTGAAGATCAGGCTCTTCGCGCTCTCATAGTCGAACGCGTAGGAGAGCGCCTGCCGGACCTTCACGTCGTTGAGCGGCGCGCGCTGGCAGTGCATCGCGATGTAGAAGATGCGCTGCGTCGGGAACGAGGCCACCTTGATGCCGGATTCCTTGGCGAGCGCGTCGATGATGTCGGGCGCCACAACCGTGAGGATGTCCGCGTCGCTCCGCTCGAGCATCAGCCGCTGAGTCGACGCTTCGGGCGTGATCTTGAAGATGACCGTCCTGACGTGGTTGCCCGACCATCCGCCCCAGTAGTCGGGGAACGCCGACAGCACCACCTGGCCGGCGCCTTTGTCGTAGCTCGCGATCCGGTACGGGCCCGTGCCGGCTTCGTTCGCGGCGAACCAGCCCTGGCCCATGTCCGTGCCGGAGGCGTGGCCGCCGACCGCGGTAGGGCTGACCATGAGGGCGCCCGACACCGCCGCGAGCTTCGCGAGAAACGCGGCGTCCGGACCGGTCAGGTTGAACCGGACCGTCAGCGGATCCGGCGTGTCGATCGTATCCACCGTGCCTTTGTACGCGTAGCCCATGCCGCGGTTGATCTTGATGAGCCGCTCGACCGTGCTTTTGACCGCGGCCGACGTGAACGGGGTGCCGTCGTGGAACTTGACTCCGGACCGGAGCTTGAAGGTCCAGTGCTTCGCGTCGGGCGTGCTCTGCCACGACGTCGCGAGCCTGGGTACGACCTGGGCCGTCCCGCCCTTCAGCGTTACCAGGCTCTCATAGACGCCGCGCGTGATGCGAACGGTATTGTCATACACGATCTGCGGATCGAACGTCTGCACGGACGTGTCCTGAGCGACGACCAGGGTCTGGGGTCCCACGCCGGCCGCGGCGGCGCGAGCGGGCCGGAGCAGGTCCTGGACGCCCGCGGCGCCCGTGCCGACGGCGGCGGCGCCGAGCCCGGCCTGCAAGAGTTTTCGGCGGGTTAGTACAGACCGCGAGCCGGATTGCCTCATGCGTTCTGCCTCCTTGTGCGTTTCTCGTGGTTCGCCGAACGGCGGTGACGGTCTTGTAACGAGGATGCGTGCCGGGGGGTTCGGATGGGAGGCCGCCAAGTCCTCTGTGCGGCGCGAAGGGAGGCGGGCGGCGCGTACCGAATCTGCTCATCCCTGTTCTTACCGGCCGTTCCTCAGGAGGTCCGTCCATGAAGGCAAGCGACAGGTCCGAGGATCGACGGCACACCGCGATGCGCGTCGGCCGCCGGGAGCTGCTCCGCCTGGCCGCCCTCGCGGGCGTGGGAAGCGGTCTCGCCGGCGCGTTCGACCCGTTCCCCGCGGCCGCGGCGGCCGCGCGCGGCGGGGTCTGGCGGATGGCCATTCCGGGGAATCCGACGGCGTACCCAATCACGATTCCCGGCAAACTCGTCGACATTCTCGTCGACAAGACGTTGTTCAGCACGCTCGTCAAGTACGAGCTGCGGGGCGGCGCGATCGTGGTCGTGCCGGACCTCGCCGAGTCGTGGAGCGCCAACGCCACCCTCACCGAGTTCACGTTCCGGCTGCGGAAGGGCGCCAAGTGGCACGACGGCCGGCCCGTCACCGCGGACGACGTGAAGTTCTCGATCGACGCGCAGCTCAACCCCAAGGTGAACGCCGGCATGGCCGGCGTGGTCTCCGCGATCTCTCAGGTCACGGCCGTCGACCCCGCGACCGTGCGGATGACGCTCAAGGCGCCGTACGCGTCGCTGCCGGTGATGCTCGGCTACAACATCGCGATCGTTCCGAAGCATCTGCTGGAGGGGCAGGATCTCAACCAGCCGGTGGCGTTCATCCAGCATCCGATCGGCAGCGGGCCGTTCAAGTTCAAGGCGTTCGCGCAGGACAGCCATCTCGAGGTGGAGGCGAACAAGGACTACTACGGCGGGGCGCCGCTCCTCGACGGCATCGTCTTCAAGGTGATCCCGGACGGCAACGCGCGGCTCGCGCAGCTCAAGTCCGGCGACATCGACTTCACGGTGATCGATCCGCCGCAGCTCGCCGCGGTGCAGGGCGTGCCGAACCTCCAGGTCCGGCGGGCCCCTCAGGTCAACTACTATTTCTTCGCGATCAACCACCAGCAGCCGAAGTTCGCCGATGCGCGCGTCCGCCAGGCCCTCTCGTACGCGATCGACAAGCAGGCGATCGTGAAGAACATCCTGAAGGGCGACGGCCGCGTGGCCACGGGCCCGATCAACCCGCTGCTCGGCCCCTACTACAACGCCAAGGTCGAGGCATATCCCTACAGCCTCGAAAAAGCGCAGGGACTGATGGCCGAGGCCGGCTGGAAGAAGGGCCCGGACGGCGTGCTGGCCAACGCGAAGGGCGAGAAGTTCACCCTGCTCTTCAACGGGCCGAAGGGCTATCCGGTGATGGAACAGGTGATCACGTACGCGCAGCAGCAGTATCAGAAGCTGGGCGCCGACGTCACGCTGGATATCGTGGACTGGCCCGTCCACCTCCAGAAGTACCACGACCGCGCGTACGACCTGCTGATGGAGTGGTGGATCACGCCGCCGAACGCCGACCTGTACGACCACTACTACAGCCAGTCGTCCAACAACTGGTGGTCGTACAACAATTCGGCGCTGGACAAGATGCTGATCGCGGCGCGCACCGAGCCCGACGAAAAGAAGCGGATCGCGATGTACCACGACATCCAGGCCGCGATCGCCAAGGACGTGCCGGTGATCTACCTGTACTATCCGCCGGAGCTGCAGGCGATGAGCACGCGGACCCAGGGCCTGCCCCTCATCGGGTATCGCGACGCGCTGACGTGGATGACCAAAGTGTGGGTCCGCTCCTGAGCGCCTAAGCCGTTTGATGGCCGGATACGTGCTGCGCCGGCTGGCGCAGGCCGCCGTGCTGCTGTGGATCGTGAGCGTCGTCACCTTCGTGCTGATCCACACCGCGCCCGGCGGGCCGGCCATGTTACAGAATCCCGACCTCGGCCGGGACCAGATCGCGCGGTTCCGCGCCAACCTCGGGCTCGACGACCCGCTGCCGGTGCAGTACCTGCGCTGGCTGCGCGCGGCGGCGCGGGGCGACTTCGGGCGCAGCTACAACACGGTGGAGCCCGTGCTGCGCCTCGTCGGCACGCGCCTGCCGAACACGCTGCTGCTGACCGGACTGGCGCTCGGTCTCGCGATCGCGCTTGCGATCCCGCTCGGCGTGCTCAGCGCGACCCACCGCAACACGGCGATCGACCGGGCGATCGCCGGCGTGAGCTTCCTCGGCATCTCCACGCCGGTCTTCTGGCTCGGCATCGTCCTGATCGTCGTTTTCTCCGTGCAGCTCAAGGCCCTCCCGGCCGGCGGCATGTATCAGATCGGCGCCGGGTTCTCCGTTGCCGACCGGCTGCGGCACCTGGCGATGCCGGTGTTCGTGCTGACGATCGCCAACCTCGCCGAGGTCACGCGCTACACGCGCTCGGCGATGATCGGGGCGCTGGGCGAGGACTACGTCCGGACCGCGCACGCGAAGGGCATGCCCGCCGCAACCGTGCTGTTCCGCCACGCGCTGCGCAACGCGCTCATCCCCGTGATCACGATCGTCGGCGTGTACCTGCCGCGGGCGGTGAGCGCGACGGCGATCACGGAGACGGTGTTCTCGTGGCCCGGCATGGGGCAGCTCGCGGTGCAGTCGGCCGCGACGCGCGACTACCCGGTGGTGCTCGGTGCGACGCTGGCCGTCGCGGTGTTCGCGGTGGGAAGCAGCCTTCTGACCGACCTCGCGTACGGCTACGCCGATCCGCGCATCCGGCTGGGGTAGTGATGGCGGCGCCATCCCTCGCGCGCGGCGCCGTGGCGGACCGGCCGGAGCCGCGCCCCCCTCGCCGGATCGCGTGGCGGCGCTTCAGGGGCAACGGGACGGCGGTCGCGTCCGCGGCGTTCCTGCTGCTCATGTACGCTGTCGCCGCGGGCGGCCCCGCGATCACCCCGTACCCGCCGAACGCCGTCGACATCATGAACGCCAACGCGCGCCCCTCGCCGGCGCACTGGCTCGGCACCGACGAGAACGGCCGGGACGTGCTCGCGCGGGTGATCGCCGGCGCGCGGACGACGATGACGGTCGGGCTGATCGCGATGGTCATCGCCGTCGTGATCGGGGCGTGCGTCGGCAGCGTCGGCGGCTACCTCGGCGGCTGGGCCGACGGGGTGCTGATGCGGTTTACGGACGGCATGATGGCGATCCCCTACTTCTTCCTGGTGCTGATCGTCGTCGCAGTCTTCGGCTCGACTTTCCGCAACATCCTCGCCGCGATCGGCGTCACGAGCTGGATGGTCGTGGCCCGGATCGTCCGCGGCGACGTGCTGCGGTACCGCGGGCTCGACTTCGTGCTCGCGGCGCGGGCGCTCGGCGCGCGCTCCGTCCGGATCCTGGTCCGGCACATCGTGCCGCAGGCCGCGCCGTCGATCATCGTCGCGGCGACGTTCGGCGTGGCGAACGCGATCCTCCTGGAGTCGGCGCTCAGCTACCTCGGGCTCGGCATCCAGGCGCCGCAGGCGAGCTGGGGCAACATGCTCAGCAACGCGCAGGCGTACGTGTGGGAGAATCCGCTGCTCCCGGTCTATCCGGGCTTGCTGATTCTCGTCACCGTGCTGGCGTACAATTTTCTCGGCGACGCGCTGCGGGACGCGCTCGACCCGCGGTATCGCGAGAGCGACGTGTAGGAAAGGGGGCGGGCGGCATGAGTGGTACGGCGGAGATCACGGGGTGGAGCGACCCGGCGCTGGAGGGGCGCGTGCTGGACGGCGTCTCGCTGAAGGTGCCGTGGCGGGTGGTCGAGGACTTCTCGAAGCTCGTGCGGCTCTCCGGATCGCCGGAGGAGCGCCGGGCGTTCGAGATCCTGACGCGCCACCTCGAGAAATGGGGCGTGCCGCATCAGCTGCACGAGCCGATGTGCTTCATCTCCATCCCCGGGCCCTCGACCGTGCGCTGCAACGGCGCCGCCTACCGGGCCAAGACCCCCGCGATGTCGGTCTCCACCGGCGGGCAGGACGTGACGGGCGAGCTCGTCTACGTGCGCGGGACCGGCGGCGAGAGCGCCTACGACGTCTTCTCGACCGGCGTCGAGTTCGGCGGGACGCGCGTCGCGGGCAAGATCGTTCTCACCGAGGGCATGGCGTCGCCCGGCAAGGTCAAGGACCTGATGGCGGCCGGGGCGCTGGCCGGCATCTTCATCAACCCCGGCCAGAACATCCACGAGGGCATCTGCACGACGATCTGGGGCACGCCGGACCTCGACTCGGCGCCGCGGCAGCCGTCGATTCCGGTCGTCGCGGTCAACCATCCCGACGGAACGGCGCTGGTCCGCGCCGCGCAGCAGGAGGCCCGCGCGTCCGTCGCCACCCAGCTCGACACCGGGTGGCGGAGGATTCCGGTGCTGGTCGCGGAGATCCCGGGACGTCAGGCGCCGGACGAGTTCGTGCTGCTGCACGGGCACCTCGACGGCTGGCACTACGGCGTCGGCGACAACGCCACGGGTGACGCGACGATGCTCGAACTCGCCCGCGTCTTCTGGCGGCACCGCCGCCGTCTCGCGCGCACGCTGCGGATCGCGTGGTGGTCCGGCCACTCCCACGGCCGCTACGCCGGCTCGACCTGGTACAGCGACGCGCACGCCCTGGACCTCGCCCGTCACGGCGTCGCGCAGGTCAACTGCGACTCGCCGGGCTGCCGCTGGGCGACGACCTTCAACCACCTGACCGCGATGAGCGAGACGGTGCCGCTCGTCGAGGCGGCGATCCGCTCGACGGCCGGGATCACGCCCCAGCCGGAGCGGCCGCCGCGCGCCGGCGACTACTCGTTCAACGACATCGGACTGTCCTCGTTCTACATGCTCAGCTCGACTATGTCGGAAGAGGACCGGGCGGCGAAGCACTACTACGCGGTCGGCGGCTGCGGCGGCAACATCGCGTGGCACACCGAGGACGACCTCATGGAGATCGCGGACAAGGACAACCTGCTCCGCGACATGCGCGTCTACGCCGCGTCGGTGCTGCGCGTGCTCCAGGCGCCGGTACATCCGTTCGACTGGACGCGGACCGCGGCCGAATTTCGCGACACGCTCGAGCAGTATCAACGGGCGGCCGGCGGGCAATTCGACTTCGGCCCCGCGCGCGCGGCGCTCGAGGCCCTTCAGGCCGGGCTCGAATCGTTTTACGGCAAGGCCCCGGCGCGGGGCACCCCCAAGACGGCCGCGGTGCGGCGGTTCAACGCCGCGCAGCGCCGCCTCGGCCGTCTGCTCATTCCCGCCAACTACAGCCGGGTGCCGGCGTTCTGGCACGACCCGGCGGTCAACGTGCCGCCGCTGCCCGATCTCGCGCCCGCCCTCGGCGCGTCGCGGACGGCCGGGAACGCGGCGCAGGAAGGGATCCTGCGCGCGCACCTGACCCGCGGGCAGAACCGCCTCGCCTGGGCGCTCGAGCAGGCGCGGGAGGTGGTGGAACGCGGGACGCGTTGATGCCCGGCTGCGTCCCGGTGGACACGTGATCGCGCGCCTGCGTCAGCGCGCTAGGAGACGGATCCCAGGCAGTCTTCCACGATCCGGCAGGCCGTCTGCACCGCGTCGAGCACCGCGTTGCGGCCGCGGACGAGGTCGACGCGCAGGAACTTCGCTTCCTCGCCGTCCGGCGGCAGCGCGGCGAGACGGCGGGCGCCGGCGAGCCGCGGCAGGAACTCGTTGTCGAGCGCGGGATCGTGCGCGTACCGGCCGGCGACCGTGTACGTCGCCGGAATCAGCGTCCGCCCGAGCAGCCGGTAGCACTCGTTGATCACACGGGCCCGTTTGGCCGCGGGGGCGGCTCCGGACGACGGGGTCGCCTGCGCGGCCGCCTGGGCGAGCCGGCCGCATAACTCCTCGAGGCGTCCCGCGGCCGAGACCGCCGGCGCGAGATCGAACGACGGTCCCGCCTCGCGAGCGATCGCCCGCAGCTGCCTGTTCAAATCCGCGGCCGCCGCGGCGTAGTCGAGCGGCAGGATCGGATCGGTCAGCAGGCGGTCGAGGGCCAGCTCGAAGATCCTCGCGTCGCGGACGAGCCGCTCCGGATCGATCTTGTCGAGCGTGTCGTGCGGCGTGTGCCACCACCAGCCGAGGCTCCCGTCCTCCTGATGCGACAGCGAGCCGAAGAGCGACGGGATCCCGATGCCGAGGAACGACTGGTCGGAATCGCGTCCGACCCGCTTCGGCGCAAGCGCGGCGCCGGCGACCTCCCGCACCGCCCACGCGCCGAGCGCAGACGTCTGCGGCATCGAGTTGGTGACGAAGCGGTCCGCGCCGGCGCCTCCGACGGAATCGATGTTGACGTGCGCGACGCAGTGTTCGGCGAGGTCGGACCAGTGATTGTCCGCGTACCAGGCGGAGGACGAGTACCGGCCGTGCGAATGGCCGGACCACATCGCCGCGCGCAGGCCGCGGCGCCACGCGGCGCGCCGTTCCGCCAGCACGCGGGCGACTTCGAGCGTCGTCGCGTTCGCGCTGCCGTTGTCCATCGCGCCGAGGTGCCAGCCGTCGAGGTGTCCCGAGAACAGCACGAACATCTCCGGCTCCGCCGCCGCGTGGCCCGCGTCGAGGTCGGCGAGCACGATCGGGGTGGACGTCCATCCCGTCCGCACCTCGGCCGCGAAGCGCACGGCGGTGCGCCCCTCGGCGCAGAGACGGCGCAGCGCCTGGCCGTCCGCCTGGTGGACCGATACCATCGGGATCGCCGGCAGCGTGCCGGCGGTGCTCGGCGCCGGGTTGCCCCACACCGGCGAGACGCACATCTCGTGCGCGTGCCGGCCGCTGACGAAGACGAGGCCCGCGACGCCGAGGCGCGAGCCCAGCACCGCCTGCTCCGGTGTGGCCAGGTCGTCCACGAGCGCGATCTTGCCCGCGGTGCCGGCGGACCCGCCGCGGGCAACCATGTAACTAAAGCCCGCCCGCGCGTAGTCTTCGGGCCGGCCCTTTCCGACATCGACGAGATCCGCGGCGACCCCCGCCGCTTGCGTGGACCGGCCCATCGAATGGGTGATGCAGAACACGTCGCGCGGCGCCGGATGCGTGACCGCGAGCGAGGCCGCTCCCGGCAGGCTGATGTATGCGTCGTGCGTCACGATGCGGGTCTCGTAGCCGGCGGCGCGGAGCTGCTCCGCCGCGTAGTCCGCGGCGTTCCGCTCCTCGACGCTGCCGGAGAGGCGCGTCCACCGGGCGATCTGCCGGTTGTACTCGACCAGGCTGGACTGCGAGACCGCGCTCACGGCAGCACCACCGCGTGCGTGGCGAACTTCGGCGGCCACACGAGCGCCCGCGTGTTCGGCGCGATCCACTCCCAGATCACGCTCGCGGCGCGGAGGTTCTCGCCGGCGCCGGCGGTCCCCGGCGCGCCGAAGGCGAGCCCGGCGCCATTCGGCAGGGCCCCGTCGGGCAGCGCCGAGCGGCGCGCGGCGTCCGCGATTCCGGCCGCGCTGAAGTCGCGGGCGCGCGGGAGGACGTCCCCGAAGAGGGCGATCCCCCCGGTGAATCCGGAGAGCGCCGGCTCCCAGAGGGGGTGTCCGTACCGCCGTTGGAACTCACGCTGCGCCCAGAGCAGCGCCCGCGCCGCGTCCGGGGTCAGCGCGCGCGTGGGCAGCAGATCCCCGGTCTTGTCCGCGGAGAACACGCCGACCGCGCCCGCTCCGAGGCGCCGGCCGAACTCCGGCATGATGTAGGCGGAGCAGCCGCCGATGTTGACCGCGAGCGGCACGTGGGCGCGCAGAATCGCCTGGCGCAGCGCCACCGCGTTCTCCATGTAGGCGCCGACGATCAGCACGTCCGTGCGCGAGGCGGCGATGCGCGCGGTGAGGGCGGCGTAGTTTGCCCGCCACGGATTGAACGGCACGCTCGCCGCGAGCGGGAGGCCGGACCGCCGGATCTCCGCGATCTCACCCTGTGCCTCCGAGCGGCCGAACGCGTCGTCCACGTAGACGACCGTGTAGCGGAGCGGGCCCGGCCGCCGGAGCCGGGGAGCAAGTTGGTCGCGCACGAAGGCGACCGCTTCGCGCCCGAGGACGCCGCCGCTCGGGGCGACGCGGAAGAAGTACCGTCCGGGTCCCGCCTCCGCGGGGATCTCGCCCACGGCGCCGGTTTCCCAGTAGACGACTCCGAGGTGCGCCGCGGTCTCCGCGGCCGGCCGCGCGATGACGCTGCCGTAGGTGCCGGCGATCGCGGTCACACCGCTCTCCGCCAATTGCTCGACGGCCGCGGGCGCCGAATCGGACGACGGCGCGGACGCGAGACGCACCTCGACCGGGCGTCCGCCCACGCCGCCGCGCCCGTTCACGTAATCGGCGGCCAGGAGCAGCCCGTGATACTCGTCGACGCCGGCGCCCGGCGCGGCCTGCGGGCCCTCGACCGGGTACACCGCGCCGACGACCACCGGTCGTCCCCGGCCGGCGGCGGGGAGCCCCGCCGTCAGCGCCAGGAGGAGTGCGGCTGCTGCGACACGTCGCATCGGTGACTCACCTCGGATGAGCGTTCTTCGCCCCGGCTACCGGGGCAGCCTGCAGAAACCCTGCGCTTCGATCCGAAACGCGTGGTTGAACCGGCTGCGGAAATTCTCGAAAGCGACGTGCGCGGTCAGCTCCACCATCTGCTCCGAGGAAAAATGGGTGCGCAGATCCGCGAACAACGCGTCGCCCGTGTCGTGTCCGGAAATGGTCATCCCGTCCGCATAGGCGAGGACTTTTCGCTCGAGCGGCGTGAACAGCGGGCTCGTCGCGTACTCCGCGAGGCGCGCGAACTTCTCCTCGTCGATGCCGGCCGCCTGTCCCGAGGCGGTGTTGATGTCCACTCAGAAGGGACAGCCGTTGAGCGACGCCACCCGAACGTAGACGAGATACTTGAGGCCGGCCGGGATCAGCACCGCTTCGCTCATCGCCTTGCTCCACGTTTTATAGGCCGCGAGCAGCGCCGGGTGGTGGGCCCAGACCGCGGTCGTATTCAGCGGGGCGCCGAATCGCCGCGTTTCGTCCTCTAAGAGGCGGCGCACCGGCTCGGTCAGGATCGATGGATCGGGCGGTGCGAGCCGGCTCGCGTTGTGCGGGCGTGTATTCTCAGACGTCATGGGGGCCTCCGCCGAGTCGTGGGGTTCTCGACGGTGCGCTGTCTTCGGCGGCGCGTCACCGGGCCCCCGCGCCGCATCCGCGAGCTATGGGCGCAGGAGATTCCGCACGACGAAAAGGACATTCGCGGGCCGTTCGGCCAGCCGCCGCATGAGATAGGGATACCATTCGGGGCCGTGCGGCGCCGCCACCCGGACGCGGTAGCCCTGCCCCGCCAGGTCGATCTGCAGCTGCGGGCGCACGCCGAGCAGCATCTGGAACTCGAACGCCGCGGCGGGGATTTCTTCCCGCGCCGCAAAGTCCGCGACGTGCCGGATGATCCGGTCGTCGTGCGTCGCGACCGCCGTGTAGGCGCCGGCGAGAAGGGCTCGTTCGACGAGGCGCACGTAGCTGCGATCGACGTCGGCCTTGCGCGGGTAGGCGACGTCCGCGGGTTCCAGGTAGGCCCCTTTGACGATGCGCACGTTGGGCGTGAGGGGCAGCAGATCGGCCAGATCGCGCTCGCTGCGGTAGAGGTACGCCTGCAGCGCGACGCCTACCCGCCCGCAGCCCGCCTCCCGCAGCCGGCGGTAGGTCCGCAGCGTGGCGTCGACGCGCGGCGATTCTTCCATGTCGATGCGCACGAAGTTGCCGCGCCGCGCCGCGTGCTCGACGAGGCGCGCGGCGTTACGATACGCGACGTCTTCGCCGAAATCGAGCCCCAGGTTCGTGAGCTTGACCGCGATGTTGGCCTGCAGCTGCTCGCCGTCGATGCGGTCGAGGACGGCGACGTACTGCCGGACGATCGACTCCGCGACGGCCGCGTCCGTCACGCCTTCGCCGAGCACGGTCGTGTTCGCGAGCAGCCCGTGCGCGTTGAGCCGGCGCACAACCGGCACGCACTCGTCCAACGACTCTCCCGCGACGAAGCGCCTCACGCCGGTCCGGCGGCCGTAGCGGCGCGCCGCCGCCGCCAGGCGGGGATCGTTGGCCGCGGCCAACAGCACATGCCGGACCAACGACGCCCGCGGCATTACCGGCCGAACGCCGCCGGCTTGAGGTCGACGCCGTCCGGGTCCTTGAGGTAGCCGGGTGTCCGGCCGGCCACGCCCGTCACGCCGTACTGCCACAGAATCCGCTTGGTCCGCCGGCTCAGGACGATGACGCGGTTGTTGTCGTCGTCGTTCAGGAGAAAGTTGCCGTTCGGCAGCTCGATCGCCAGCGAGGGATGGTTCAGCATGCCCGGGCCCGACTTCGGCCCGTATGACCACAACAGTTTCCCGGTGCGTGAAGCGACCACCACCCGTCCGGGGTGGACGTAGTCGACCGTGAGATACTCGCCGGCGCGGGTCAGCTGCGTGTCCGACGCGTAGGCGACCGGCAGCGGGATGCGGTGGACGATCCGGCCGGTCGCCAGGTCGAGCTCCGACGCGCTGCGCCGTCCGATCTCCGTCACCAAAAGATGCCCATTGGGCAGCGGCGTGTCGCCGTTCGGGGACATGAGGTGCCCCTCCCCGGCGTCGCAGCGTCCCGTCTTGCCGAACTGGCGCTGCACGTGGCGGGCGGGCGGGGGATCGAAGAGCAGGACCCGGCAGTTCTTGATATCGGCGACGACCACGCGGCCGTCCGGCAGCTGGTAGGCATCGTCCGGCGTGTTGAGATAGCCGGGGGCGCTGCCGGGATGGCCGGCGTGGCCGTACTCCCAGACGATCTTGTGCGTCGCATAGTCGATGATGGCGATCATGTGGTTGTCTTCCTGGTTGGTGATGATCGTGCGGCCACCCGGGGTGTAGAACGCGTCGTCGGGGTCGACGAAGGTCTGGCCGGGGGCAAGGTCGCCGGGGCGGGGGAACTCCCATACGATGCGCTTGTCGGGGGTGACTTCGAGGACGCGGTTGTTGTCCGCGTCGGCGATCAGAACGTTACCCCTGAGCCCGACGTCCTCGCCGTCGGGAGCGGCCTGGACGGCCGGTCCGTCGGACAGTCCGGCATACGGCAGCGCAAGAAGCGCGATGACAAAGACGGCGCGAGCCCACGATGCATGTCGAAACACAGAGCGTTCCCTCCCGTCGCCTCGAGTGGACGGTGTTGTCCCCGGGGCCCCTAATTGTTCTTAAGACTAACTCCGGTGTGATCCGCGGGAATATCGGGTGGAGGTTTGATACGGTATCGGGTGAACAACCCGGCGGGACGCTCGGGGCGCCCCGAGCGTCCCGCCGGCGCGATCAGCGGCGACGAGGCGGCGCCTCCGAGCGGCTACGCCGAACGCCGGTGTTTCAGATGGTCCCAGCCGTGCTTGATCGTCTCCCGGAGGCGCTCCCACATGTTTTCGCCTTCCACGATCCGGTATCCGTGCGAGGCGGCCCACGTCGGGAAGGTCGCCTCTAGGCCCGGCGCCACGTCGTCCCACGGCCGGCCGATGTAGCGCGGGTCCATCGCCATCGTGTCGGCATACCGGTAGCCGACTTCGTGGTCTTCCCATCGGGCTCCCGAAGCACCGAAGCGGCGTTCCCACATGCTGCGGTATGCGGGCGCGCGCTCGTCCCACTGTCCCGTCCAGGGATCGACTTCCACGCGCTCGACATCCAGCGCGGCGTCCCACGCCGCGCGCACGGCATCCTTCACCCGCTCCCATGAGGCGTCGCCGCCGCCGTCCGGCACGTGCCGCGTCAACCATCCAGGATACTCGGCCCGCAACTCGGCCTCGACATCTTTCCACCGCCGGCCCTCAAACCTCGGGTCGAACACCATCTCGTCGGCGAACTGCTTCGCGGGCGGCGCGTCGTCCGGCATCGGGCGCGGCGTGCGCTCCGTCTTGGGTGCTGCGTTCCGCTTGGCCATCGGAGGCCTCCCCGCCGCCTCAGGCGGCGTGCTGTTGCGCTATATGTTGAACTTACCCCGGAAGGTGGCCGGCCTCAGCGCGCCGGCAGCCGACAAACTCAGGCCGTGGGCGGGTGAGGTGCCGCCAGGAGCGCGCCGCCCGCGGCGGTCCGTCAGGGCAGGGGGGCTCTCGCGCCGGGGCGAACCGTGCGGGACCGGCTATCATCCCCATCGGGGCTGTAGGATATGACAACGCGACGGAATGTCTCGGGCGATTGAGCCGTCGCCGCGCCCGGCCGCGGCGCGGCGGGGAGGCGTCTCCGATCTTCGGGCGATGAGCGCAGCGCTGCTCGTCTCGTTGGGGACGAGCGCGCTGGTGATCGCGCTGCACCAGTGGTATCCGTCCCGGGCGTTTACCTTTCTCTATCTGCCCATGGTCGCGGTCCTTGCGTTCCTGGGCGGCCGCGGGCCGGGGCTGCTCAGCACCCTCGTCAGCCTCCTCGGCGCATGGTTTATCCTTCTCGGACCGGCCCGCGCGGCCTTGGTCGACACCGGGCTCATTGTGTTCGGGGTCACGTTCGCGGCCAGCACCTTCGGGCTCAGCGAGGCGATGGTGCGCCTGCGGCGCCGGAGCCAGGCCTCGCGAGACCTCGCGGCGATCGTCGAATCCTCCGACGACGCGATCTACGCCAAGTCACTCGATGCCGTGATCCTGACCTGGAACAAGGGCGCGGAGCGGATGTACGGCTATTCGCCCGCCGACGCGATCGGCCGGCCCGTCGCGATGCTGGCGGCGCCGGGCCACGTGGACGAGATTCCGGCGATCATGCGGCGCCTGGCGGCTGGCGGGCGGATCGAGCGCTACGAGACCGTTCGAATGAAGAAGGACGGCACGCCGATCGATGTGGCGCTGACGATCTCGCCCGTCCTCGACGACGCCGGCCAGGTCGCCGGCGCCTCCACGATCGCCCGCGACATCTCCGAGCGCAAGCGGACCGACCGGCAGCAGCAGTTCTTGATCGAGGCCGGGGACCTCTTCGCTTCCTTCCTCTCGGTCGAGAGTCTGCTCCAAGGCCTGGCGGCGCTGCTCGTCTCCCGCCTCGCGGACTGGTGCTCGATCGACGTCGTCGACGACGCGGGCGAGCTGCAGACCGTTACGGTGGTGCACCGGGATCCGGCCAAGGTGGCGCTCGCCCGCCATCTGCAGGACGCGACCGCCACGGATCCGCGCGTCCGGGAAGGGCGGCGGCGGGTGATCGAGACCGGCAGGGCGGAGCTGCTCGCGGAGATTCCCGACGAACTGCTGGTGCGGTCGGTGACGGATCCCGACACTCTCGCGACCCTGCGGGGGCTGGGGCTGCGATCCTCCATCGCCGTGCCGCTGACCGCCCGCGGCCGCATCATCGGCGCGATGAGCCTGATCACCGCGGAATCGGGCCTGCGGTACGGTCCCGACGATCTCGCCTTCGCCGAGCAGATCGCGCACCGCGCGGCGCTGGCCGTCGACAACGCGCGCCTGCACGAAACCGAAGCGGCGTCGCGGCGCACGGCCGAACAGGTCGCCGGCCGGATCGGCCGGCTGCAGTCCTTTACGGCCGCGCTCTCGGAAGCGCTCACGCCCGAGCAGGTCGGCGACATTACGCTGCGGCAGGTCGCCGATGAGCTCGGCGCGGGCGCCGCCGCCCTGTGCCTCGCGGGCGACGGCAGCGAACGGCTGACGCTCGTGGCCGCGCGGGGATATTCGGTGGAGCTCGCGGACCGCTGGTGGCGGGAGCCAGAACGCATCCTGCCGCTCGTCGAGGCGATGCGCCGCGAGCGGGTCGTGTGGTTTCCGTCGTGGGAGGAGTTTCGGACGCAGTATCACGAGGCCGAGCCGCCGGCAGACCCGGTTCGCCGGGGCGCGCGGGCGGCGGTGCCGCTGATGCTGCACGGCCGTGCGATCGGGGCGATGTACATGAACTTCGCCGACGAGCGCCGGTTCACGCCTGAGGAACTCGAGTTCATGCTCACCCTCGGCCGGCAGTGCGCACAGGCCGTCGAACGGGCGCGCTTGTACGCGCGGGAGCATCAGGTCGCCACCACGCTGCAGCGCGCGCTGCTTCCCGCGGACGTGCCCCAGGTCCCGGGCATCCGGGTGGACGCCGCGTACATGGCGGCGACCCGCGCGTCGGACGTCGGGGGCGACTGGTACGACGTCTTCCGCCTGGGCGACGGCCGGCTGTGCGTCGCGATCGGGGACGTCGTCGGCCACGGTCTCCAGGCCGCGGTGGTCATGGGGCAGGTCCGCCAGGCGATTCGGACGGCCGCCCTGGAGGGCCACGAGCCGGCCAAGGTCCTGTCGCTGGCCAATCACGTGCTCGCCCTGAACCGGCAGGAAGGAATGACGACGGCGATCGCCGGCATGTACGATCCGCTGGCGATGACGTTCACGTATGCCGTGGCGGGGCATCCGGCGCCGATCGTCGCCGACGGCGGGCAGGTCGTGACGCTCACCTCGGGCGGCCTGCCGCTCGGATTCCTGGACGCCGGGGCCCTGCCGACCTGGACCGTCCAGCTGACGCCCGGCGCGCTGCTCGTTCTCTACACCGACGGCCTGATCGAATTCGACCGGGACGCCGCGGCCGGCCACGCCGCGCTCCTCACCGCGATTCAGACGGAACAGGGGGACGCGTCGCCGGACCCCGCGCACCGGATCCTCGATCGGATGCTCTCCGGCACGCAGGCCCGCGACGACATCGCGATCGTCGCGGTGGCGCTCGCCCCGGGCCCCCTCGATCGCCTCGAGGTGACGCTGCCGGCCGAACCCTCAAGCCTGCGGCTCGTGCGGCAGGCGGTGGCGCAGCTTTCCGCCGGCGTCGGGTTGGACCGGCGCCGCGCGTTTGACCTCAACGTCGCCGTGGGCGAGGCCGTCAACAACGTCGTCGAGCACGCCTACGGCGCCGCCTCGGGGACGGTCAAGCTGCGCGCCTACCGCGACGACTCGGTGCTGCGGGTCGAAGTAGAAGACACGGGCCGGTGGCGCCCCGATCGGCCGGACAACCCCGGCGGCCGCGGCTTCAATCTAATGCGCGCGCTGACCGACGGCGTCCACGTCGTCACCGGCGAGCACGGCACGATCGTGCGGCTGACGGTGCGGCTGCAACCGGCCCATGCCGTCATGAGCGCGGCCACCGCCTATGCCCCTCCCGGGCCGTCCGCTCCTGCCGCTGCCCGGCCCCCGGCCGTCGCAGCGCCGCCGGAAGAGCCGGCGGCCGCGGCGCCGCCCGACCCCGCGGAGTTCCTCCCCGCGCCCCTCATCGAGGTGCACGAGGACGGTCCTCGCCAGCCGTCGGCGGAGACGCTCGGCGGCGCGCAGATCGAGGTGCGGGTTGAAGACGGCGCGCCCGTCGTGGCGCCGACCGGCGATCTGGATCTTTCCAACGCCGCCCGATTCCTGGAAGCGCTGGAGCGCGTCGCAGCGACCGCGCAGGGCCTCATCGTCGTCACCTTGGAGGGCGTCTCGTACTTTGACAGTCAGGGCGTGCGGGCGCTGCTCCGCGCGCAGCAGCGGCTCGCCGCCTCGCGCTGCCGGCTCGCGATCGTCGCGCCGGCCGGCTCAACGATCCGCCGCCTGATCGACGTCGCCGGACTCGGCGCCGCGCTCCCGCTGTTCGACACGGTGGAAGACGCGATTGCCAGGCGCGCCACGTGACAAATATGAGGCCCGCGACGCCTTGCGGCGCCGCGGGCCTTTGTGGTTAGACCGCCTTATCGTTTTACTGAATGATCAGGTGGCCAGTTGCCCACATCGCCAGTCCGGCGAGCAGAAGCAGCGCAAGAAGCATTGTCTTACCTCCTCTCGCTTTCCGACTCCACCCGCACTTGTTTTTCCCAATGCAAACACGAACATCATATGGATATTGTGAAGATTCGAGACACCGAACGGGGTTTCGCCCCTAGCCGGCGGACCCGGTCGAGGTTTCATGGTGGCCGGCCGGCGTCCGCGGCATCGCACGGTGGACGGGGCCGAGCCATCGCGCAACGAGATACGCGCCGAGACTGAACGTCGGGACAAAAAAGCTGACGGGCCACGACGTGTACACGGCGCAGACGATCCCGCCGAGCGTCGCCCCCAGCGCGATCAGCACGCTGTACAGCGTGACGCGCACCGGATGCAGGGTGAGCCGCTGCGCGGTGCCCGCCGGGGCGATCAGCAGCGTGAGGACCAGCAGCACGCCGATAACCTGGACCGTCACGGTCACCGCGAGAGCCAGCACCAGCAGGAACAGCGTGGACAGCAGGCGGACCGGCACCCCGCGCGCGTCGGCGACCTCCGGATCGATGCTCGCGAATCGCAGCGGCCGGCCGATCACGGCCAGCGCGCCGAGCGCAATCGCCCCGACGACCGCCGCCCGGACCACGTCGTCCGGACCGACGGCGAGAATCGAGCCGAAAAGGATGCTGAAGGCCTCGGTCGAGTAGGTCCGGTACAGAGTGAGGAACAGCACGCCGGTGCCCGTCGAGAACGCCAGCACGCTGCCGATCGCGATGTCGCGCTCACGAAGCCGGACGCCGAGCGCCCCGAAGCCGATCGCGGCGAGGAAACTGGCGCCGAGCACGCCCACTTCCACCGGCAGCCGCAGGAACACCGCGCCCGCGGCGCCGGCGAACGACACCTCTGCCAGACCGTGCACCCCGAACCCCTGGTTTCGGAGGGTCACAAACGGCGCGACGCAGCCGGCCACGATGGCGGTGATGGCGCCCGCGATCAGCGCGTTGTGGACGAAGGCATACTGCCACAGCGAAGTCATGCGTGCGCGCCGTGTCCGGCGCCGTCGAGCGCCGGTTCGAGTTCGTGGGCGCCGAGATCGGCCCCGAGGATTACCAGCCGGCCCGCGTGACGCAGCACTTCCACCGGCGCGTCGTAGAGCCGGCTGAGCGAGTCAGCGGTCAGCACCTGATCGACCGCACCGAGGGCCCACCGGCGCCGCGCCAGCAGCAGCACCCGATCGACGGCCGGCAGCACCGGGTTGATGTCGTGGGTGACGAAGACGACCGTCGCGCCCCGGCGGCGGTTCCAGTCCGAGATCTGCTCGACGACGGCCCGCTGGTAGTAGAGGTCGAGGCTCTGCAGCGGCTCGTCGCAGAGCAAGAGCCCCGGCGACGCGACCAAGGCCTGGGCGATCCTGAGGCGCTGCTGTTCGCCGCCCGACAGGCGGCCGACCGGGGTGTCCGCGTACGACCGCGCGCCGACCAGGTCCAGCGCGTCGTCGATGCGCGCGGCCGACGCGCGGGTGCGGAGCGACGGTCCCCAGCGGTGCCCGTCCAGTCCGAAGCCGACGAGGTCGCGGCCCAGCACCGGCAGGTCGGGATCGATCGCGCGGTACTGCGCCACGTAGCCGACGTGTGGATCGCCCCGGCGCGGCGGGCGGCCGTCGATCCACACGGAGCCGGAGGTCAGCCGCTGCAGGCCGAGCAGCACGCGCAGGAGCGACGTCTTGCCCGCGCCGTTCGGACCCAGCACGACGAGAAACTCGCCGCGCGGCACGGTGAAGGTCAAATCCTCCCAGAGCCGGCGCCGGCCGAGTGCGAGCGTCGCCGACTGCGCCGCGATTGCCGTGTCAGGCGCAGAGATCATTTCTTCGCGACGGCCCGCTCGATCTCGTCCAGCTGCTTGAGCATCCAGCGCTGATAGCTCAACCCGGGCGGGAGAGTTTCAGAGACGCCGACGACCGGCACGCCCAGCCGCCCGGCGTCCTTTCTGATTCGTTCCGTCACGGGGCTGACCGTCTGGACGTTGTAGATCAGCACCTTGATCGCATGCTTGCGGATCTGATCCTGCATCTCGGCGATCGCCCGCGCCGGAGGATCCTCGCCCTCTTCGACCGCCTTTTGGAATGCCATGGGCGTGATGACCTTCCAATCGAGCGCATCAGCCAGATTGCCGAAGATCGGCTCCGTGGCGCCGACCGCCGTGCCGGGGAGCCGGGCGCGCAGCGACGCGACTCTATCTGTAAACGGCTTGTACGATGCTTCGAACAGCAGCAGCCGGTTGTGGTACGACTTCGCGTTGGCGGCGTCGACGCGAACGAAGAAGTCCGTGACCGCGCGGGCGAATTTCGGGACGACCGTCGGATCGTACCAGATGTGCCAGTTGTCGCCTTCCTTCTTTCCGACGAGGTGGGCGACGTCCTTAACTTCCCGCTGCGGGTTCGGCGCCGCCTTGATCAGCTTCGGCATGAAGCCGTCGTAGCCCAGTCCGTTGATGATCACGAGCCGCGCCCGGCCGATCGCGGCCATGTCGCGCATGCTGCTCTCGTATTCGTGCGGATCCACGTTCGGATCGCTGATGATGCTGGTCAGCAGGACGCGGTCGCCGGCGATCTGCCCGACGACGTCGCCGTAGAAGTTTTCCGCGGCGACCACCGGAATTTTGGCCGGCGCGGCCGCCGCCCGCGCGGCCCACCGCGCGCCGCCGGCCCGGCCCGCCAGCACGATCGCGCCGAGCCCCGCCGCGCCGGTGAGCAGTGTGCGCCGGCTGATGCGATGTGTCATACGGCCTGCTGGCACGCCTGGCACAACCCCAGCAGGTCGAGGCGATGCCCCTGCACCAGAAACCCCGTGCCCCGCAGCCGCTTCCCGGCGAGCGTGTCCAGCAGGCAGCCGTCTGTGGCTTCGATCGTCCCGCAGCGCTGGCAGATGGTGTGGTCATGGTGGCGGTCCGCCAACCCGAAGTGGGCGACGCCGCGGATGTCGACCTGCTCGACGAGGCCGGCGTCCCGCATCCGTTCGAGGATGCGATAGGCCGTGACCAGCCCGAGCCCGGCCGTTCGCCGCTGCGCGCGCCGCCAGAGATTCTGACAGGTGGCAAGATGACGCCCGGTGGCGAGCGTTTCGAGGACGGCGACTCGCTGCGGCGTGACGCGGAGGCCGGCGCGGCGGAGGAGCATGTGAAGACGATCGCGGGACAACCCGCACCTCCATTTGGTAGTCAGTTGCTTCCGCTATCGAATTGCTTATGATAATGATTATCGTTTACGCGAGACCACCATACCGAGACAGACAACGCGCTGTCAAGGGCGGAGCCGGGCGCTACGGGTTCGAGGTGACGAACACGCCGAGCGTGTCGCTGTGGGCCAGGTCTTCCTGCGATCCGGTGTACACGGTCGTGGCGAGGCGGACCCACACAGCCTTGCCGCCGGTCCGGTCGAGCCGCAGGATCGTCGTGGCGTGCGCCGCGTACCGCAGCACCACGGTGACCGGACCGCGCAGGGCCGCCGGGGCGCCGGACGCGTCGTAGACGACGTCCATCCGGTACGCGTTCCCGTCGAAGCGCCGCCCGGGCGGCGGCGGCGCGAGCGTGTCCGGATCGAGCGGCGCGAGCGTCACCCGTGCGCGCGTCTCACCGGACTGCGGCGCGACCACGTTGGCGGGCAGGGTGAGGGTCGCCTGGAGATCGTCGGTCGCGAACTCCGCGGGGATGGAACCGCCGGCCTGAAGCGGCAGGAACGTGGTGTAGGGCTTCGGCTGTTCGTTGTCGGCCGCCCGCCCGGCCGGCGGGTGGATCCACCGGTAGGGCGACTGAGGCATGAGGCCGTCGTACAACGTGCGGCCGTGGGGGGACGGCGGCATCACCGCGACGGCCGCGAGATACGCGGCGATCGCGGCGATGCCGGGGAGGAGCACACGGCGCCACGGCGTTCGGTGCGGACGCATCATTCCTCTCACGTTACTACGTTTGCCGCGGGCGAGGCGCTTCTCCCGCTGTTCATGCCGGAAGGAACGGCGCCGTTTCCGTCGGAAGCAGATGAGCATGCTCACACGCGCATCGTACGATATGGTTTCGCTGCCGGTTCTGCTGGCAGCGTTCGGCTGCGTCGCGCTCGTCGCATTCGTCGCCGCTGCCGACGCCGCCGCGCGAGGCCCCGCCCACCCGATCGCCGTCATTCATACCGCGCTCGGTGAACTCCGCTGCGAGCTGTTTCCGGACAAGGCGCCGAAGGCCGTGGGCAACTTCATCGGGCTGGCGACCGGCAAGAAGGACTGGGTGGATCCGCGCACCGGTAAGACGCAGCACAACAAGCCCTACTTTGACGGGATCATTTTTCATCGGGTGATCCCGGGCTTCGTCATCCAGGGCGGAGACCCGCTCGGTACGGGTACGGGCGGGCCCGGGTACCGTTTCGAAGACGAGCTGCACGCCGATCTGCTCTTCGACCGGCCGGGCCGTCTCGCGATGGCCAACGCCGGCCCGAACACGAACGGCTCGCAGTTCTTCATCACCGAAGCGCCGCTGCCGGGGCTCAATCCCTGCCTCGACGAGGGCGGCTGCCCGCGCGGCGGCCGCATCGTTCCCAAGGGCACGGGCTACACGATCTTCGGCCAGTGCGACGACCGGTCCGTCGATCTCGTGAAACGCATCACGCGGATGCCGCGCGATCCGAACGACCGTCCCCTCCAACCCGTGGCGATCACGCGCGTCGAGATCATCGGCGCGCCGTAGCGAAGGACGTCCGAGAGACCGGCGCATGGCGCAGCGCGTCGCGATCGTCGGCGGAGGCGCAGTCGGGAGCTCGATCGCCTACTTCCTCGCGAGCCATCCGCGGTTTCGCGGCGAGGTGGTGGTGGTGGAACGGGACCCGAGCTACCGGTACGCGTCCTCGGCGCTGTCGGCGAGCGCGATCCGCCAGCAGTTCTCGACGCCGGTCAACATCGAGATCTCCCGTTTCGGTCTCGAGTTCCTGCGCCGCCTCGGAGACTACCTCGCGGTCGGCGACGAGCGGCCCGACGTGGGACTGTCCGAACCCGGGTATCTGTTCCTCGCGACGCCGGCCGGCGTGCCGATCCTCGAGCAGAATCACCGCGTCCAGCGCGAGCACCAGGTCGATGTGGCGCTGCTCACGCCGGCCGGCGTCGCGGAGCGCTTTCCCTGGATGAACGTCCGGGATATCGCCGCCGCCTCCCTCGGCCTGTCGGGCGAGGGCTGGTTCGACGGGTACGCGCTGCTTCAGGCGTTCCGGCGCAAGGCCCTGGCGCTCGGCGTTACCTACGTCGCGCAGGCCGCCACCGGGTTCGCGCGGACCGGCCGCCGCGTGACGGCCGTGACCCTCGCGGACGGCTCGACGGTCTCGTGCGACGTCGCGGTGAACGCGGCGGGGCCGTGGGCGGCCAGGGTTGCCGCGATGCTCGACATCGACCTGCCGGTGCGCGCCCGCCGGCGCTTCGTCTTCCTCTTCGCCTGCCGGACGGTGCTGCCGCGATGCCCGCTGGTCATCGATCCCTCGGGGGTGTGGTTTCGGGCGGACGGCCCGAACTTTCTCACCGGGGTCCCGCCGCGCAAGGGCGAGCCGGATCCGGATGACGCGCCGCTCGACGAGGTCGACGAGCGGTTCTTCTCGGACCGGATTTGGCCCGTGCTCGCCGCCCGCGTCCCGGCGTTCGAGGCGGTCAAGATCCTCAAGAGCTGGGCCGGGTATTACGAGCTCAACACCGTCGACCACAACGGCATCGTCGGGCCGCATCCCTCGGTCGAAAACGTGCTGTTCGCGAACGGCTTCAGCGGCCACGGTCTGCAGCAGTCACCGGCCGTCGGACGCGGCATTGCCGAGTGGATCGTCGACGGCGGCTACCGCACCCTCGATCTGAGCCCCCTTGCGTTCGAACGCCTCGTGCAGGGCCGGCGTCTCTTCGAGCTCAACGTCATCTAGCTTTCGTAATTATTTCACCGCCGCGGAACTTTCTGATCGCGGCGGGCGCTTGCGTCTGGTGGATGGCGAGTGCGCGTGCCCCGCAGCGGTCGCGCGTCCGGCCCGAGACTTCCGTCATTGCTCCATCGAAACTGCTCCACCGCACGCGGCGCACACGACGAGCGCACGCGAAATTCGCTTCACAATCTTCATAAGGAGGAGAACGTCGCGGATCGGTTGTACGTTGGCGGAACGTCGTTGTCGCGAGTTTACTCGGGGGGATGATCGTGCGGCGTGCGTTCGGAGTCGGCATCTGCGTTTTTGTCTCTTCCCTCGGCCTCGCCGGTTCCGGCGAGGCCCAAATCAACCCAACTGATTCCGTCCAAACGCAGGCCACGGTTCAAGCGGTGGACTGCGACAGCGCGCAGGTGACGCTGGCGTGGGCCGGCGCCTCGTCGGTCGCGCAGTCGACGCTCGGCAGCATCGTTCACGTGAACGGCGCGGTCACGCCGTTCTGCGCGCTGTCCTCATACATCGGCTCATCCGCCACGGCCTGGGTCATGCCGCGCGGCGGACAGATCGTGCTCGTGCGGCTCGACGTGACCTCCGTCGTCGCGCCGGCGTTCCCGACGGCGCCGCAGCCTTCGCTCGCGCCGGCGTCGGCTCCACCGTACACGCCCATCCCCGCGCCCGCGCCGGCGTATGCGCCCGGCCCGACGGACGCGTCCGTGCCGCCGTACGCGCCTGCGCCGCCCGCGTACACATCCGCGCCGTCGCCGGCGAGCGTCGTCCTGGGGACCGTGCTGATCGGAGGGCTCGTGTACCTCCTCGTGCGCGCGGCGAACGGCACGCTCTACCGCTATCCCTACGCCGGCGGGTATCAGCAGCCGGCGTACTGGCCGTACGTGGGTCCCTATGCGAAGGCCCCGGCCTACGATTACGGTCCCTATCGCCGGTGTCGCGACGGGGTGTGGAGTCAATGGTGCAGATGAGTCACGTTCAGACAAGAGGGGGAGGGGGAGGTATGCGGTCGACGATATACGCAGCGCTGGCCTGTGTCCTCATCGTCATGACGCCGATCGGTGCGATCGGCGCCGGCGTGGGGCCGGTCGAGCAGCTCGGACAGAACTCCTGGACCAACTGGAACGCGGCCGTCATCAAGGCGCAGGGATTTGGGATCGAGCCGCGGAGCGCCGATTCGTCGGCTCAGGCGCTCATCATGGCGCGCCGCGCCGCGGTCGTCGACGCCTACCGGAATCTGCTCGAGGCGTCGCTCGACGTGACGGTGCGGTCCAAGACCGCGGTCGAGCAGGCCGGCGTAAAGTGGGATACCGTTGAGACCCAGGTCGAAGGCGTGATCCGGAACGCCACGATTCTCGAGGAGCGCCGGCATGCCGACGGCCGCTACGAGGTCGTCATGCAGATGGCGATGTACGGCCAGGACGGATTGGGGCAGGTCGTCCTGCCGCACATCATGAACGCGCCCGCGCCCGGGCCACGGCCGGAGCCGATGGTCCGCCCCGGCCCGCGCCTGCCGCAGCCGCCGTCACAACCGGGCGGATTTACCGGTCTCGTCGTCGTGGTCCGCGGCGTGCATCTCGATCGCTCGATGAGCCCGGCGATCCTGACGCCGGACGGGCAGGTCGTCTACGGCCGCGGCTGGTGGCGGCCCGGTGAGTTCGACGCCGACCTCGCCAACCGGCAGGGCATCGTCGGGTACGCGTCGTCGATGGACGGCGCCGTGCGGGCCGGCGCGCACCCGCTGGTCGTGAGCGCGATCGGTGTGGAAGGCCCGCCCATGTCGAACTTCAAGACCGATATCGTGATCAGCCCCGACGACGCGACGAGAATTCGTGAGGCGAACTCCGCGAGCGGATTCCTGCAGCGGTTGCAGGTCGACATCGTTCTCCAGCCGTGAAGGCGCGCCGCGCCTCGACCGGTATCGTGATCGCGGCCGCACTCCTGGCCGCGATCACGATTGCCATACCCGGGCGCGCCCAGGCCCCCGCGGAGCCCGACGCGCCGCGGGCGGTTGAAGCCGACGGGGTGGCGTCCATTGTCGCAGGCGATCTCGCGCGCGCCCGCGACGAGGCGCTGCTCGACGCGTACCGCCGGGCGCTCGAGACGGCCGACGTGCGGGTGCATTCCCGCACGGTGACGCGCAACTTTCAGATTCTGGTCGACGAGGTCTCCGCGGGCGGCACCGGGTACCTGAAATCGCTCGAGGTGGCGAGTGAGCGCGTCGACGGCCCGCTTTACCGGCTGCACGTCCGCGCGATCGCGGTGCCCGCCGGCGGCGCCGACGCGCGGGATGCGCTCGCCGTCCTGCTCGGCATGATGGACAATCCCACGGTCGCCGTCGGCGTCGGCGGGGCGGATCCGTACGCCGGACAGGCGGAAGCGGCGCTGGCCGCGCAGTTCGTGAGCGCCGGGTACAAGGTCGTGCAGCGCACCGCGGCGATGGACGCCGCCGTCGCCGCGCTGGCGGCGGACCCCGACCGGCGGCGGACGGTGCTGACCTCGACGCGCGCCGCGGCCGACATTCTCATCGCCGGCGCGGTGGACGCCGCGCCCCTCGGAGAGGTTCGCATCGACACGGAAACCTCCGAGTCGGCCGAGGCCGCGCTCAGGCTCCGCGTCGTGGTCGGCGCCACGGGCCAGACGCTGTTTGCCGGCGTCTTCAAGAGCGCGGCGCTTCACGTCACGCCGGAGGCGGCGATGCGTCAGGCGAGCCGCGCCGCGGGGGACCGCGCCGGCGCCCGCCTCGTCTGGGAAGTGGCGCACGACTACGCCACCCTGATCCGCGGCAGCCGCAGCGTTCAGGTCGTCGTGTTCGCGCGCGACCTCGGCCGGATATCAACGCTCGTGACCCGGATGCGCGCGATCCGGGGGGTGGAGGGCCGCGCCTACCTCCGGCGGTACGACGGCGGGGTGGGCGTCATCGACGTGACGTCGGCGTTCCCGATGCGCACGCTGGTGCCGAGGCTCGAGGCGCTCGGCCTGCACCTGGTGGCGGCCGAGGCGAACCGCGTGGTGCTGGAGTCACGATGAGCGGGGGGAGAGTGTCGTGAGGCAGAAGCTGGTGAGGCTGGCCGTCCTCGTGCCGTTCGCGCTGCTCGCCGCGCTACCGCCGACATTCGCGGCGGCGCCCGGGGGCCTGGACGACGGGATTCAGGATTTGACGCGGCAGATCGTTCCCCAGGTTCAGAAGCTCGGCAAGAAGCGGATCGCGGTCGTCGATTTCGCGCAGCTGGACGGGCAGGTCACCGACCTCGGACGGTACCTGGCGGAGGAGCTGTCGGGCAGCCTCGTTCTCGCGGACTCGAGCCTGCACGTGATCGACCGGCAGCACCTGGCCCGCATCATTGCCGAGCAGAAACTGTCCGCCGTCGGCGTGACCGAGCCCGGCAACGCGCAGAAGATCGGGCAGCTGGCCGGAGCGGACGTCCTCGTGACCGGCAGTATCGTCGGACTCGGCGACCGCGTGCGGATCACGGCGAAGCTCCTCAGCGCGAGCACCGCGCAGATCGTCGGGGCCGCGCAGACGACGGTGCCGGACGACGGCGATGTCAGCGTCCTCGCGCCGAACCTGTCCCGCGGTCCCGAGGCCTCCGCGCCGTCGCGCGTGACGCCGTCGCCGCTTCCGCCGGCGGCCGGGCGCCTCCGCGGCGCGCTCGCGGACGTTCCTGTGATGAGCGGCGAGCCCGATCTCTACGACTTCGCGTATGTGACGAAGCCGGTGACCGTCGGCAGCACCGTCGTCAACGGCGGCCTTCTCGTGTTCCCGTCCAACGGGCACGCCAATGTGACGTACGATCTCGGCGGCCGCTACAGCGCGTTCGTGGCGACGATCGGGGTGCCCGACACGACGCCGCCGTCCGTGCGCGTGGTCTTCCGAGCGTTCGTCGACGGGCAGGTCGTGTTTCCGGGCCGCGCGGTCCGCGCCGGAGACCCGCCGGTTCCGGTGACGATTGGGGTCAAGGGCGCGCATGCGCTGCTGCTCGACGTCGAGGCGGACGGCGTGCCGGCCTCGGGCCAGGCGGTCGTCTCCGCGCTGTGGGGCGAACCGCGCCTGGTCGCCGGGCACTAGCGCCCGGCGGGTCCGCCTATCCGCGCGTGTCGTTCGAGCCGGGCGGTCTCTGTGGCGGTACGACGGCGGCTTCGCGGACGGGCGGCGACTGCTCGAGCCCGACGCGGCCCGTGACGATCTCGGCGACGTAGTAGTTTTCGCCGCGCACCGGCGACCCCGCCAGGCGGCGGCGGGTGGCCAGCTGGCCGATGTGCGTGAGCGCGTCGGCGATCGGCCCCTGGAACAGCCGTTCCGGCTCGGCGTGTAGCGGCGCGTCCGACGCCAGGTACGCGTCGAACGCCCCGAGCGCGCCGAAGAAGCGCCCGACCTCCGCGTCCCACTCGCCCGGCGCCGAGCGGTGGTAGGTTTCGTGGCCCTGCGACATCGAGAGCGCCCACGCCATCAGGTCTCCCATGTGGGCGAGAATACGGCCCGGCGTCATCGCCGTGGGCTCCTCCAGCCGCAGACCGCCGAACCCGGGCGGGGCATCCCGCACCGTTTTCGCGGCCCGGTATGCCAGCGTCGCGAGGCAGTGGCGCAGCCACGTCCGATTGTCCGTCATCACGTCGACGTCACCTCCGCGGTCCCGATGGTTCGAGAACGGCCGATCACATCCCGCACCGCCTGCACGATGCCGCCCGGCAGCGCGACCACGATCGCGATGAAGAGCACCCCGAAGATCAGCAAATGGAGTTCGCCGATTCGCAGCGCGAGCGCCTCCCGCAGCGCCAGGAACACGATCGCGCCGACGATCGGTCCGGCGACGGTGCCGACGCCGCCGAGATAGACGATGAGCAGCGGGTCGAACGTCCAGAGCGGACTGAACGCGAAACTCGGATAGAAACCGACGTGGTAGTAGGCAAAGACGCCGCCCGCCGCGCCGGCGAGGGCGCCGCTGATCACGAACGCGATCAGCGTGTGGCCGTAGGCGCCGACGCCGATGCTCTCCGCGACGTCCTCGTCCTCCCGCACGGCGGCGAGGCCGCGTCCGAAGCGGGAATGCGCGATCCACGCCGCGACCGCCGTCGTCAACACCGCGAGGCCGAGTGCCAGATAGTAGCGCGGCGCGAGCGCATAGGCGGCGAGGGCCCGCGGCGGCAGGGCCGCGATGTCCGGCAGAACGTTCCCGGCGGTGATCCGGCAAATCTCGGCGACCGCCAGGGTGCCGATGGCAAAGTACGGGCCCCTCAGGCGCAGCGCGGGAGCGCCGATCACCACGCTTGTCACCGCGGCGAGGGCGGTCCCGGCCGGCAGCGCGGCGGCGATCGGCGTGCCGGCCGTCCACAGCAGGCGCGTCGTCACGGCGCCGACGCCGAAGAGCGCGGCGTGCCCGAGGTTGACCTGCCCGCCGAACCCGCCCAGCACGTTCCAGGACTGCGCGAGCGCGACGTAGAGCAGCACGAGCAGGGTCCAGGAGAGAATCGCCCGGCTTTCCGTCATCGCCGGCAGCAGCGCCGCGGCGGCGAGGGCGGCGGTCCCGAGCGCCGCGGCGGGAAGCGTTCGGCGATCCACGATCACCCGCGCGCGAACAGGCCGCGCGGCCGGACGGCGAGCACGGCGAGGAACAGCACGAGCCCAACGACTTCGCGGTAGGCGTTGCCGAGCAGGATGCCGCTCACGGATTCGACGACGCCGAGCCCGCAGCCGGCCACGAATGCGCCGGCGACGCTGCCAAGCCCGCCGAGCACCACCACGATGAGCGCTTTGAGCGTCCAGGCGAGGCCGATCGACGGGCTCACGGCGTCGGTGACGACGGCCAGCGTCCCGGCGATGCCGGCCAGCGCGCTGCCGAGGCCGAACGCCGAGAGGAACATCGACGGCACGGGGATTCCGGCCAGCGACGCCGCGTCGACGTCTTCCCCGGTCGCCCGAATCGCCTTGCCGGGGTACGTGTGGTGCAGAAAGACGTGCAGCAGGGCGACCGCGACAAACGCGACCGCGAGCGCGCCGAGCCGCGCAAAGGGAAGCACGATACCGGCGATCGGCAGAACCCCGCCGGCGTACCGAGTCGTGACCGCCCGCTCGTCGCCGGTCCACGCGGCGAGCGCGACCGTCTGCAGCACGAGCGCAAGGCCGAATCCGATCAGGATCGAGTTCTTGAGCTTCGTCTCCTCGCCGGCCCGAAGGAGACGGCCGAACAACGTCCGGTAGAGGAGCACGCCGACGAGGAACAGCGCCGCGCCGCTCGGCAGCACCGACACGAACGGGTCGACATGCCAGAGCGTGAAGAGCCAGAAGGCCGCGTATCCGCCGAGCATGATCAATTCCCCATGGGCGACGTTCAGTATCTTGAGCACGCCGAACACCAGCGTGAGGCCTACCGCGGCGAGTCCGTAAAGCGCGCCGATCAAGAGGCCAAAGACCGTGCTCTGCGCGAGGATCACGGCGCGCCCAGATAGATCTCGATCACCCCGGCGTGCTCGAGCGTCTCGTCCGGCACGCCCTCGGCGATCTTGCGCCCCGCGTTGAGGATGACGACGCGGTCGCAGAGGTCCCGCATCGCGCCGACGTTGTGCTCCACGATCGCGATGGTGATGCCGCCCGCGCGGATTTTCCTGAGTAGCGCGAGCAGCCCGGCCACCTCGGTGGGGTTGAGGCCGGCGGCCGGCTCGTCGAGCAGCAAGAGGCGCGGTCCCGCGGCGAGGGCGCGGCCGACCTCGAGGCGCTTGCGGTCGGCGAGCGTCAGGTGCCCGGCAGGCCGCGCCGCCAGGCCGGCGAGCCCGACGAACCCCAGGCACTCGAGCGCCTCGGCCCGCGCCGCGCGGGCCCCGGCGGCACGGGCCCGGCCGTACAGACGGGCGACGAGCACGTTGTCGAGCACCGTGAGCCCGGGGAGCGTCCGGACCAGTTGAAACGTCCGGGCGATCCCGAGCGCGGCCCGCCGGTGGGGCGCGAGCCCGGTGATCTCCCGGCCCTCGAAAAACACGACCCCGCGCTCGGGCGGCAGCGCCCCCGCGATCAGATTGAAGACGGTGGTCTTGCCCGAGCCGTTCGGACCGAGGAGTCCGAGAATCTCGCCGGTCCGGACGGTGAAGGACAGATCGTCGACCGCGCGCAGCCCGCCGAAGGTCTTGGTCAGGCCGCGCGCTTCGAGCAGGTCGCCGCTAGCGGGCACGCCAGGGAGGCGCCGGGTAGATCAAGCGCACGCCGCCGAGGTCCTTCGGCCACACCAGTTCCTGCTTCCCGGCCTGCCACTGCACGAAGACCGTGGTTACGAGCCCGGTGCCGTCCGGCTGGAACCGCACCGGGCCCATCACGGTTTGCATGTTCGTCGCGGCCATCGCATCGCGGATCGCGCCGGTATCCAGCCGGCCCGCGCGACCGATCGCGTTGGCCACGATCTGCACGCAGGCATATGCGGGTCCCACGAGGACGTCGGCCGGGCGGTGAAAGCGCTGCTCGTGCTCGGCGTTAAGGGCAGCGACCCCGGGATATTTGAGATCGTGGTGCCAGCCCGGCGACAGGACCACGTCGTCCCCATCCTTCGTGAGCGCCTGCGTCCAACCGACGGCATCCGGTGCCCGGAACATCAACACGAGTTTCGGGCTGAAGTCGAGCTCCTTCATCTGCCGGATGAGCGTGATGCCGTCGGGCGGGTTCGGCAGTGCGAAGACCGCGTCCGCGCCGGCACCTTTGGCGCGCAGGATGATATCCGAGAAATCCCGCGATAGCGGCGTATACTGAGCTCGGAGAACCACCTCATAGCCGTTCTCGCGCGAGCGCGCCGTCCAGACATCGCCCATTTCCCGGCCCCAGTCGGTCCGTTCTTGGAAAATGGCGACGCGGCGCGGACGTTGGTCGGCGGGAATGCTGGCGTTGAGCATCTTGTAAGTTTCGCGTCCGAGGTCCGGGGACTTCGGGAACGGCGAGAACAAATACCGGAACCCGTGCTCATGGATCGCGTGCAGCGCGAAGGCCACACCACAGTAGGGGATCTTATCCTTTTCGGCCACGGGCGCCGCGGCGGCGTGCAGGTCGCTGGCGAAGCCGCCCAGCAGCGCGACCACCCCTTGTCCGGCGAGCGTCTCGATCCGGGTGACGGTCTTGGTCGGGTCGGACTCGTCGTCGAGCACGGACAGCTGCAGCTGCACGCGCTGCCCACCGATCGGGACGCCGCCTGCCTTATTGATATCCTCGACGGCGATTTCGTATCCCGCCCGGACCTGCGCGCCGCCCGATGCGTACCGGCCTGTCAGCGGAATGACGCTGCCGATTTTGGCGACCGGCATCGGCGCCCCGACTGAGCCCGCGGCCGGAAGACCGAGAACGAGGGCCGCGAGCGCTGCTGCCGCGACCAGATTCCGCATCTGCCACCCCCCCGCGTGTACGAGTGTGTGCGTTACCGCCAGACTTCGCGCACGGTCTCCACGACGAGCCGGAGTTTGGCCCACTGATCCTCTTCCGAAAGCAGATTCCCTTCCATCGTCGACGCGAAGCCGCACTGCGGACTCAGCGCGAGGCGCTCCAGCGGCACGTACCGATCGGCCTCTTTGATGCGGCGGATCAGGTCCGGCTTCGACTCGAGGCGAGGCCGCTTGCTGCTGACGAGACCCAGGACCACCGTCTTGCCCGCCGGGACAAAGCGCAGCGGCTCGAACGTGCCCGACCGCTCGTCGTCGTATTCGAGCAGAAACCGGTCGACGGCGAGCGTGCCAAACAGCCGTTCCGCGATGAGGTCGTACCCGCCTTCCGCGTACCACTGGCTCCGGTTGTTGCCGCGGCAGAGGTGGATCGCGAGCGTCGCGCCCGTCCGCCGCGCGCCGTCGAGCGAGGCGTTGTCCGCGCGCACCGCTTCGTCGAGCGCGGCCTCCGGCTCGACGCCCATCTCCGTGCGGATGTAGTCGCGCCACTTCGGGTCGATGTAGTAGCTGTACCGCGGCGCGTCGAGCTGCACGTACGGCACGCCGCCGCTCGTGAGCGAGCGGATCTCGGCGTTGATAATCGGGACGATGTCCCACAACAGCGCCGAGTGGGTGGGATAGACGCGGTCGGTGACGCCGCGCTTGAACGCGATCGCCGGGAACTGGTTGGCGCTCGGCAGCGTGACCTTGAACGCGCCGGGGCTGTGCGCTTTCAGAAACGGGAGCTCGTGCGCCGTCAGCGCCCGGCGCCGGCTGAGGCGCGCGGTCGCGATGCCCGCCACGCTGCTGACCGGAGCCGGAGCACCGGCGGCGCCCGCGGTGCCGCTCCAGGACCGCGCGACGGCGTCGCCGGTGTCGAAGCCCTCGACCGCGTCCAGGAGATCGCTCATGAAGTTGCGGCGCCGCAGCTCGCCGTCGGTGAAGACGTCGAGGCCGAGGTCGCGCTGGCGCGTGAGCACGCGGAGGATGTGGCGATCCTCGATTTCGCGAAGGCGGCCGGCGGGCGCCCCGGCCCCCCGTGCTTCGAGGAGCTCCGGTGGACGGAGCAGGCTGCCTACGTGATCGGCCCGGTAGGACCCCGTCGCGCTGGTCATGACGCGGGCCGGTCTTTGGCGTGGCGGCGGGCCTCTCCTGCCTCACGGGGGTAGCGGTGCGCCGCGCGCCGAACACACGGCCTGTGGCCGCGGGCGGACGCAGGCGGTGCTGCCGGCCGACTGGGCGTCCCGCCACCGTGAACTTTCAGCCGGCCGGGAGGACGCCGATGGACGACAGCGCGCCGCTCATCGCCCAACTCGCGCACCTGGAGCTGTTGACCCCGCGCCTGGACGAGAGCCGGTGGTTCTTCCACGATCTGCTCGGATTCGAAGAGAGCGCCCGCGACGGCAACTCGATCTACCTGCGGGCGTACGAAGACTTCTATCACCATACGCTCAAACTAACCGAAGCCGCGGGCCCCGGCCTCGGCCATATCGCCTGGCGGACGCCGTCGGCCGGGGCGCTCGAGACGCTCGCGCGGCGCGTCGACGCGGCGGGGCTCGGGCGGGGCTGGAGCGACGGCGACCACGGCCACGGACGGGCGTTCCGGTTCGTCACCCCCGACGGCCATCCGATGGAGGCGCTGTGGGACGTCGAGTACTATCAGGCGCCGCCCGGCCAGCGCAGCCAGCTGCGGAACCGGCCGCAGAAGCGGCCGCTGCGCGGGGTGCCGGCCCGCCGGCTCGATCACGTCAATCTGATGGCCCGCAGCGTGCCCGAGGTGCGGCGCTTCTTTATGGACGTGCTCGGCTTCCGGCTGCGCGAGCAGAAGATCGGCGAGCGCGGAGCCGAGATCGGCGCGTGGCTCAGCGTGAGCGCCTTGACCCATGAGGTCGCGGTGATGCGCGACGGCACGGGGGCCGCCGCCCGGTTCCACCACGTCGCCTACTGGTACGCGTACCCGCAGCATCTGATCGATCTGGCCGACCTATGCGCGGAGTACGAGGTGCCGATCGAGGCGGGCCCCGGCAAGCACGGCACGACGCAGGGGCTGTTCATGTACGCGCGCGAACCCGGCGGGTCGCGGATCGAGTTGTTCGGCGACGTCGGGTACCTCATCTTCGACCCGGAGTGGAAGACCGTCGTGTGGGACGTCACGAACGAGGCCGATCTCGAGAAGAGCAGCATTTGGTTCGGCGGCCGGCTCCCGGAGACGTTCTACACCTACGGGACGCCGTCGCGGCCGTTCTCCGCCGAGCCGGGGACCCCGCCGGCCCGCGCCGGCGGCGTTTCGGCCGAGAAAGCCTCGCGGCCGGCCGGGGGGGCACGATGAGCGCCGACTTCTGCTGGACGTCGGCGCGCGATCTGGCCGGGCTGATTCGCCGGAAGGCCGCCTCACCCGTTGAAGCCGTCGACGCGGTGCTAGAGCGCATCGACCGGGTCAATCCCACGGTCAACGCTTACTGCACGGTGACGGCCGAACAGGCGCGCGAGGCCGCGCGCGCGGCCGAGCAGACCGCCTCACGCGGCGGGACCCTGGGACCGCTGCACGGCGTGCCGTTCTCCCTCAAGGATCTCACCCCGACGCGCGGCGTCCGGACCACGATGGGATCCAAGATCTTCGAGCACTGGGTGCCGGAGGAGGACGCGGTCCTCGTCGAACGGCTGCGTGCCGCCGGCGCCATTCTCGTCGGGAAGACCAACACGCCGGAGTTCGGCTGCAAGCCGTTCACCGACAACAAGATCTTTGGCGCGACGCGCAATCCGTGGGCCCTCGACCGGTCGGCCGGCGGCTCGAGCGGCGGGGCAGCCGCCGCGGTGGCAAGCGGCCTCGGCCCGCTGGCCGAGGGCAGCGACCTCGCGGGGTCGATCCGGCACCCCGCGGCCTGGTGCGGGGTCGTCGGGTTCAAGCCGTCCCAGGGACGGATCGCCCGCTATCCGAACGCCGCCGGCTGGAACGCGATGTCCACGAACGGGCCGATCACGCGCACCGTCGCCGACGCGGCGCTGATGTTCTCGGTGATGACGGGACCGGATTCCCGTGATCCCCTCGCGCTTCCGCACACCGGTGAAGACTGGAGCCGGCTCGCCGACGGCGCGCAGATCCGCGGCCTGCGCGCGGCCTGGACGCCCGACCTCGACGGCGCCGCGGCGGTCGACCGAGGCGTGAGCACGGTATGCGAGGCTGCGGCGAAGCGGTTTGTCGAACTCGGCGCGCGGGTCGAGCCGGCGTCGCCGGAGGTCGGGAGCATCACCGAGCCGTTCCTGGCGCTCAACGCGGCGGTCCGGATCGCGACGGTCGGCAGGTATCTGGACAAGTGGCGCGATCAGATGGATCCGATCCTGGTGCGCCGCCTCGAATTGGGCAACAGCCTGACACCGGCCGACATCGGCCGGGCCGAGGTGGAGCGCACAGCGTACCATCAGCGGCTCCGGCGCTTCTTCGAGCGCTACGATCTGCTGCTGCTGCCGGCGACCGCGGTGGCGGCGACGCCGCTGGAGGCCCCGATGCCGTCCGAGATCGCGGGCCGGCCGATCACCCAGCACATCGACATGCTGCTGCCGACCTTCGCGTTCAACTTCAGCGCGTACCCGGCGATCACGGTGCCCTGCGGCGTCACGGACGAGGGGCTGCCGGTGGGGCTCCAGATCGTCGCGGGCTGGCAGCAGGACGCGCGGGTGCTGAGCGCCGCGGCGGCGTACGAGGCCGCCGCCCGGTGGACGGACCGCCGGCCGCCGGTGGAGTAGGGGCGCCCATGCGACCTCGCGTGAATGTCATTACGCTGGCGGTGCGTGACCTCGAAAAATCGCTGGCATTCTATCGTGATGGGCTCGGTCTGCCCGCCAAGGGCATCCTGGGCGCCGATATCAAAGGAAGCCAAACCGAACCCGCGGGAGCGATCGCGCTTTTTGAGCTGCAGGGCGGTCTACTGTTGGCGCTCTATCCGCGCAGCGAACTCGCCAAGGACGCGAACGTGCCCCACACGGCCGCCAGTGCGCTCGAGTTCAGCCTCGGGTATGCGGCGCCGAGCCGCGAGGCCGTCGACGGTCTGCTCCGGCGTGCGGAGGCCGCGGGGGCCGCGGTGACCGACAAACCGCACGATCGGCCGTGGGGAATCTACTCCGGCTACTTCCTGGACCTGGACGGGCACTTGTGGGAAATCTTGTGGAATCCGCAGCTGCAAATCAGCGAGTGAGCCCGACGACGAAGAGCCGCACCCTGGAAGACCCGCGTGAAGCGTGCCGGGCTAGGTGGCCGCAGTTTTCTTGAGCCGCTCGCGGTACTGCTTGCGGAATTTCGCGACCTTCGGCCCGACCACGGCCTGGCAGTACGGCTGGAACGGATTGTGCGCGAAGTACTCTTGATGATACGGCTCGGCCTTATAGAACGCGGTGAGCGGCGCCACCTCGGTGACGATCGGGTTGGCAAAGCGGCGCGCCTCGCTCAGTTCGCGGATCGTCTGCTCCGCCGTCGCCTTCTGCTGCGGGGAATGATAGTAGATCGCCGACCGGTACTGCGTGCCGATGTCGTGGCCCTGCCGGTTGAGCGTCGTCGGGTCGTGGATGTTGAAGAAGACCTCGAGCAGGTCGCGGTACGACAGCACCCGCGGATCGAACGTGACCTGTACGACCTCGGCGTGCCCCGTGGTCCCGGCGCAGACCTGCTGGTAGGACGGGTCCGGCACCGTCCCGCCCGCGTACCCGGACTCGACGCGCAGCACGCCCTCGAGATCCGCGTAGACCGCCTCGAGGCACCAGAAGCATCCCCCGGCAAGCGTCGCGATCTCCTCGCGCGGCGTCTCCTGCCGCCCGCGGTCAGGCGCGTCCATCGGCCGTCCTCCTTGTCATGATGGGTTTCCGAATGCCGTTAGCATACCGCTTTTGTCTCCGAAATACAGGAGGCGTCTCTCCGTGGCCCGAAGGCTACGCCGTGCCGGCCGGCGGACGTGTGGAGTCGAGCAGCGTGTTTAGCAGGCGCGGGAGATCGGCGGTCACCGCGCCGTTGGTCGTCACGGCGTCGCACCCGGCGGTCTTGGCGGCGCGCAGCCGCTCGACGTCCCGGTGTCCGCAGAACCCGAGCAGGGGAATCTCCCGCGTCGTCTCGTCGCCCTTGATGCGGCGGATCGCCTCCGCCGCGTCGAAACCGCGGGCGGCCAGGTTCACGATCACCGCGCACGGACCCTCGCGCAGCGACGCCTGGAGCGCCGCCTCCGACCGCACCACGACGGGCCGGTACCCCAGGCGCGCCACGGACGCGGACAGGTTCGACGAAAACAACAGATCGTCGTCGGCGACGACGATCTGCGCGGCCTCCGGACCGGCGGTCATCCGACGCGGGGTGCCGCCGCTAGACGGAGAACCCCATCGCCTGAAGCGAAAGCCGTCCGTCGTCGGTGAGACGTTCGGGGCTCCACGGCGGATTCCACACCATCTCCACCGCCGCGTTCTCGACGCCGTCGATCCCGAGCAGCTTGGACTCGATCTCGGCGATGATCTGCGGCCCGAGCGAGCAGCCGACCGCGGTCAGCGTCATTTTGACGTTCACGACGCCGTCGACGATCGTAATGTCGTAGATCAGCCCGAGGTCCCAGATGTTCACCGGGATCTCCGGGTCGAAGCAGGTCTTCAGTACGTCGATAACCTGATCGCGTGTGATCATGGCACCCTCCGTGGCGTATTGTATCATGTGCCGCCGCCGGGCACAGGGGGCGTCGCGTGAGGCCGCGGCAGTGGCTGCTGGCCGCGCTCGTCGCCGTCTTCCTCGTCTATCCCAGCGTCGCCCGCTGGTACACGGAATGGCTGTGGTTCGGCGAAGTCGGCTACCGCACGGTGTTCTGGGTGCCCTTTGTGTCCAGCGCGGCGGTGGCCGCCGCGGCCGCGATTTCCGTGTTCCTGATCTTGTATCTGAACGCGCGGCCGCTGCTTCGCCTGCGGCCGATCGCGCGCGTCGTCGAACTGCGGCCGGTCGGCGGGACCCGAACCTATCGGCGGATCGTCGCCGGGCTTTCGCCGGGGCGGCTGGCCGTGCTCCTGGCCGCCGCGGTGGCGGTGGCGGCCGGATTGGGCGCCGCCGATTCGTGGCCGGTGTTCCAGGCGTTCTTGAAGGGGGCACCGTTCGGCGTCCGCGATCCTGTATTCGGGCGCGACGTGGCCTTCTACGTCTTCGCGCTGCCGGCGTACCAGGCGGTCTACGGCTGGCTGTTCGCGTGGCTCTTCGTGGCGCTCCTCGGCTCGGCCGTCGCGTACTACCTCGACCTCGTGCCGCTTGCAATCCGCGGAGTGTGGGCCGTGCCGCGCGGCGTCCGCGTTCATCTCAGCGTGCTCGCGGGACTGCTCGTCCTGCTGCGCGGCGCCGGCTTCTGGCTGGACCGTTACGGCATCCTGTACTCGCCGCACGGCGCCGTCTACGGCGCGGGCTACACCGACCTGCACGCGACGCTGCCCGTGCTCAGCGGGCTCGCCGTGCTGTCCGCGGTGACGGGCGTGTTGCTGCTCGCATCGACACGGGCCCGCACGATCCGCCCGGCGATCGGCGCCCTTGTGGTGCTGCTGGTGGTATGGATCGGCGGGACCGTGCTCTACCCGGCCTTCGTCCAGCAGGTCGAGGTCGCGCCCAACGAGCTGGACCGGGAGCAGCCGTACATCCGCAACAGCATCGCCGGGACGCTCCACGCCTACGGTCTCGATGCCGTCGAGGAGCAGTCGTTTCCGGCGGCGCTCAGCCTGACGCCGGCCGCGCTCACGAGCAACCGCACCGTGCTGGACAGCGTGCGCCTGTGGGACTACCGGCCGCTGCTGCGCACCTACGCCCAACTGCAGAGCCTCCGGCTCTACTACACGTTCACGGACGTCGGCATCGACCGCTACCGCATCGGCGGCCGGGAGCAGCAGGTCATGCTGTCGGCGCGGGAGCTGGACGCGAACCGCCTGCCCGACCAGGCCCGCACCTGGGTGAACGAGCACCTCGTGTTCACCCACGGCTTCGGGCTCGTGATGACCCCGGTGAACCGGATTTCGGCCGAGGGGCTGCCGGAGTTCTACATTAAAGATATCCCGCCGCAGAGCACCGTCGGGCTGACCGTCACCCGGCCGCAGCTCTACTACAGCCTGGTCACGACCCCGTACGTGGTCGTCAACACCCGGAACAAAGAGCTGGACTACGCGCAGGGCGACCAGAACGTGTACACGACGTACGGCGGCCGCGGCGGGGTGCCGCTGACCGCGCCGCTCGCGCGGTTCGCCTTCGCGTCACGGTTCGGCGCGATGTCACTTATGTTGAGCAACGACATCACGCCCGCGAGCCGCGTGCTGTTCCACCGCGACGTCCGGGACCGCGTCGCCCGGGTTGCGCCGTTCTTGAAACTCGACCGCGATCCATACCTCGTGCTGGCCGGCGGCCGGTTGTTCTGGATCGTCGACGGCTACACGACGACCGCGATGTATCCGTACGCCCGCCCGACGGGCGGCCTCAACTATATCCGTAACTCCGTCAAGGCTGTCGTGGACGCCTACGACGGCACGGTCCGGCTGTACGCGATCGACCCGGCCGACCCGCTGCTGCGGACCTACGACCGGATCTATCCGGGCCTGCTGCGGCCCTTCGCCGAGATGCCGCCGGCGCTCGCCGCGCACGTGCGCTACCCGGTCGATCTGTTCACGATCCAGGCCGACGTATACGCGACCTTCCATATGAAGGACCCGCGCGTCTTCTACAACCGCGAAGATCTCTGGGGCACCCCGACGGAGCTGTTCGGCGGATCGCCGCAGCCGGTTGAACCCTACTACGTCAACCTGAAACTGGATCCGGCGCGCGGCGAGGAGTTCGCGCTGATCCTTCCGTTCACGCCCTCCGGGAAAGACAACATGGTGGCCTGGATGGCGGCCCGCAGCGACCCGCCGACGTACGGCCGGCTGCTGGTCTACCGGTTTCCGAAGGACACGACCGTGTTCGGGCCGATGCAGATTGAGGCCCGAATCAACCAGGATCCCACCATCAGCAGTCAGCTCACGCTGTGGAACCAGCAGGGCTCGCAGGTGATCCGCGGCAACCTGCTCGTCGTGCCGATCGCCGACTCGCTCCTGTACATCGAACCCTTGTACCTGGAAGCTCAGGGGAGCGCGCTGCCGGAGCTCAAGCGGGTCATCGTCGCCTACGGCGCTCAGATCGCCATGGAGCCGACGCTCGACGGCGCGGTCGCCCGGATCTTCGGAGCGCTGCCGGCCGCGGCGGCGCCGCCCGGGCCCGCGGCGCCCGCCGCCCCGCCGCGGTCCGGTCCGCCGTCCGGCGCGCCGTCTCCCCCGGGGGCTCCCACGGGCGGCGCCGCCGAATCGGCGCAGGTCGCCTCGCTCGTCGCCGCGGCCAACGCGCATTACGCGCGCGCGCAGGCCGCGCTGCGCGCCGGCGACTTCGCCGCCTACGGCAAAGAAATCGACGCGCTCGGCCGCGCGCTGACCGAGCTGCGGCGAATCACCGGAACGCCGTAGGGGCGGCGCATTGGCGCCGTGCGGGGTCGCGGGTGCCGCGAGCGGCTAGGGAATCAGCGGGTCCAAATCCGGAAGGAGCACAATGCCCTCCTGATCGTTCGCGGCCGTGTGGGCGACGAGCGCCGTCGCGGGCGCGCCGGCCCGGTTCATCACGAGGTGCGGGACATCCGCCGGGATGTAGACGTAATCACCCGCCGCCGCGTCCACGTGGTGCTCGAGCCGGGACCCGAAGAACATCTCCGCGCGGCCGTCGATCACGTAGGCTGCCGTCTCGATCCCGCGGTGAAGATGCGTCTTCGCCCGGGCGCCCGGGGGCAGGACGAGCACCGTCATACAGATGGCGCGCGAGCCAACCGTCTCGCCGGTGAGCCCGCGCATGTACGTCAGGCCCTGCCGTCCCCGGTACGCGTCGCCCGACCGGACCACACGGCATTCGCGGTCGCTCGGATGCGTCGTCCGATCTCGATCCACCATCGCCAACTCCTTCTCCACGTTTAGGACGTATGCTGCCCGAGTTCCCGGCCCGGCGCCATTCGCGCAAGCGCCGCGCGGTAATCGTCCGGCGTATTCAAATTCAGGAGCGACTGAAGGTTCGGATCGAACCGCCGCAGCTCATCGGCGTCCACGACGCGGGTGCGTACGTCACGCAGCACGTCCGCGTTGCGGCCGCCCGCCGCGAGCACCCGCGTAATGGGCTCGAGGCAGGCCGGCGTGTAGACCGCGTGCAGCGGTTCGTAGTCCCGCACGCGCGGGATTACAATGTCCGCCGACCGGGCAAGATCGCCCATGTGCCGGATGAGGGCGGGGCACAGAAACGGCATGTCGCAGCCGCAGACGAAGGCCGGACCGCCGGCGTGCCGGACCGCCGTGTAGATGCCGACGAGGGACCGCCGTTCCGGCAGGGCGTCAGGCACGGTCCGCAGGCCGAGCGCTTTGTAGGGCTCGGGATTGTTCGCGACGATGAAGATATCCGCGCAGGCCTCGCGCAGCCGCGCCGCCACCCGTTCGACGAGCGTCGTCCCCCCAAACGGCAGGAAGGCTTTGTCGCGCCCCATGCGCCGGCTTTCGCCGCCGCCGAGAATGGCCCCGATCACGGCACGAGTATAGCATCGAAGCCCGATCGCCCAGGGTTCCCCCGGCCGGAGAGGGAAAGTGGTGGCGGAATCTTCGGTGCGCGCGGGGGCGCTTCCGGTGAAGCGGAGGGGTGCCGATGGAAGAGCTGCAGGCTCGCCAAGTGCTGAAAGAGTTTGGGGTCCAGGTTACCCAGTTCATGGGCCGGCGCCGTGAACTGCGGGAGCAGGCGGCGTCCGCGATCGATGGAGAAGACCGTGCCTCCGTCGCGGCCGTCCTCGCCGCCCTGGTGAGCGAGACCTCCGAGATGCATCGGCGGTGGCTCGAGGTCACCAACCTTGTGCTCGAGCAGGAGCGGCAGGCGTACAGCGAGATGGCCCACCTCCTCGAGCAGGCCGGGCAAGCCGGTCAAGGCGATCTGCCGGGCGTCCCGCCGCCGCCGGAGCGGCCCACCTAGGATGGCGACCATCCCGCGGCGGCGCGGTGCGGCGGTGCATCCGGCCGTAGCGCCGCTTTCTCTTGTCCTCGTCCTTCCGGCGGCGGGTTTCTTCGCGGCCGCGGCCCTGCGTCTGCTGCAGCCGGTGCAGCACATGCCGGCCGCCGCCGCCGAGGTTTACTTCCACTTCTTCGCGCGGATGCCGCGCGACGCCAAACTGGGTGTGCTCGTAGCTGCGCCGGCGCTGAGCCTCGTCCTTGCCGTCGTGGATCAGCGCCTGCGGTGGCGCCGCGACCCCGCCTGGCGGTCAGCGGTGGTCGGCCTGGCGGCCGCGTGCCGTCCGGTGATTGTCCGTCCCTTCGCCGTCATGAGCGCGCTCGCGCTGCTCGCCGCCGCGATCTGGTTCGCCTTCATCGTCGTGCACGCGATCGCCGGGTAGGGCCGCTACTCGAACAGCCGCGGCACCTCGCGGACGAACGCGGTCACGAGACGCACGGTCGCGTCGAAGTCGCTGAGCCGGAGCATGCTGAGCGGCGAGTGGATGTACCGGCACGGCACCGAGACCGAGCCGGCGAGCACGCCGGCGCCGCTCGTGTGGATGGCGCCGGCGTCCGTCCCGCCGTAGGGCGGCCGCTTGTGCTGGTACGGAATGTCGTTGGCCTCTGCCACCCGCTCGAGCGCGTGCACGAGCTGCGGGCGCACGATCATTGAACGGTCCGCGATGGTGATCACCGTGCCGCCGCCGAGCCGCGTGACCCGCTTCGGGCCGGGCACCCCCGGCAGGTCCGAGGCCACCGTCCCCTCGATCGCGAGGGCCACGTCGGGCTCGATCTGATACGCCGCGGTCCGCGCGCCGCGGAGGCCGGTCTCCTCGCCGATGGTGAAGGCGCACACCAGGGTCCCGTCGACGGGCGTCCCCGCCAGCGCTTCGAGCGTCTTGATCAGGACGGCGCAGCCGGCCCGGTCGTCGAGCGCCTTCCCCATGATCAGCCCGTCGGGCAGGTGCTCGCACGGATAGGCGATCGTCGCCGGATCGCCGACACGCACCCCGCGCTGCGCCACGTCGTCCGCCGACTGCGCGCCGATATCCACGTACAGGGCCTCGAGCGGCACCGGGCGTTCGCGCTCCTCCGCGCTGAGAATATGCGGGGGCAGGGTACCCACGACGCCGCGCACGAGCGCCCCGTCGCGCGTGCGGATTGTCACGGCGTGCGCGAGCAAGAGGCGCACGTCCCAGCCGCCGACGGTCGTGAATCGCAGGAAGCCTTCCGGCTCGACGTAGGTGATGATGAATCCGATCTCGTCCATGTGCGCGTCCAGCATCAGCGTCCGGCCGGGTCCGGCGCCGCGGCGGGTGACAAGGAGATTGCCGAGAACGTCGGTGCGCACGTCGTCGGCCCAGGGGGCGACGAGCGCCTCGATCATCCGCCGGACGTCGTCCTCGAAGCCGGACACGCCGAACGCGTTGGACAGCGAGCCGATCAGGCTGTGGGTCTCCATGAACCCGAAAATTTCCGCTCCGCGGGGACACCTCCTGCGGCGGGCCCAGGGAACGCGGTCGCGCGCGCGAAAGAATTCAGTCTCCCACCGCTCGGAGAAGCAGGGGTCGCGAAGCGGCCGGCGGTCCTGCGCCGGACAGGGGGAAGGAGCCCGCCGTGGACGCGATGACCGCGCAGGTCGACCGGGTGTTCCCGCAGGCGATCGAGGACCTCCGCCGGCTGGTTCGGATCCCGTCGGTGGCCGCCCAGCGGCAGGGGATCCCGGAAGGGGCCCAGGCGGTGCGCGCTCTGTTCGAGGCCGAGGGCGGCCGGGTGACGCTGCTCGCAGACGGCGGCGCGAATCCCGTCGTCGTCGCCGAGTTCGAGGGACGGTCGGCGCGGACGCTGCTCTTTTACGACCACTACGACGTGCAGCCCGCGGAGCCGCTCGACGAATGGACCGTGGCCCCGTTCGACGTGACACGGCGCGACGGCCTGATCCTCGGCCGCGGCGTCTCGGACAACAAAGGCGATCTGATGACGCGCATCGCCGCGCTCCGTCTGCTCAAAGCGGCCCACGGCGGCCTGCCGTGCCGGGTGAAGTTCGTCGTGGAGGGCGAGGAGGAAGTCTCGAGCGTGCACTTCGGCGCGATCACGCGCGCGCACACGGATCTCCTGCGCGCCGACGCGTGCATCTGGGAGTACGGCGAGCGGGACGCCGAGGAGCGGATGCACATCGTCTGCGGCATGAAGGGCATCTGCTACGTGCAGCTGGAGGCGCGCACCGCGTCCGTCGACCTGCACTCGTCCTACGGCGCGGTGATCGAAGGCGCGGCGACCCGCCTCGCCTGGGCGCTGGCCACCTTCAAGGACCGGAGCGGCCGGGTGCTGATCCCGGGCCATTACGACCGCGTCCGGCGGCCGACCGCGGAGGAAGACGCCGCAGCCGCGGAGATTCCGCACGACGTCGTCGACGACATGCGCGAGCGCGTGAAGGTCGGGGAGTTGATCGGCGGCGTTCGCGGCGGGGCGGCCGTGCGGCAGCTCCTGTTCGCGCCGACGTGCACGATCTGCGGCATCTGGGGCGGCTATATGCTCGAGGGCTCGAAGACGGTGCTGCCGTGCGTCGCGCACGCCAAGGTCGATTTCCGGCTGGTGCCCGATCAGGATCCGCACGAGGTCGCGCGCAACGTGCGGCGCCATCTCGACGCGCAGGGGTTCCGCGACATCGAGGTCACCGTCCTGGGCGCCGAGTACCCGTGGCGGACCACGTTGAGCGATCCGTTTGTCGGGCTGGTGCGCGACGTGGTGAAGGAGGCGACGGGCCGCGCCACGGTGCTCTACCCGACCTCCGCCGGGACGGGGCCGATGCACGATCTCGGGCCGGTGCTCAACATCCCGCTCGTCAGCACGGGCGGCGGCTACTGGGGCAGCCGGGCGCACGCGCCGGACGAGAACGTGCGCGAGAGCGACTTCCGGGAGACGATCGCGCTGATGGCGCGGCTGCTCGAGCGGTTCGCGGCCGCCGGGTAACGCTGTAATTACATGGTTGCCCGCCGCGGAGCCGGCGGGCGGGAATCGCGCGCCGGCCGCGGCCGTTCGCGACAATAGCCGCCTCGCGTGGATCGCGGACAGCGTCCGCGAGGTGATGCAATAACAGCCGGCCGGCAATCATGAAATCGAAGACCTTGTTCACAGGAGGCGGGGCATGACACTCGAAGTCGGGCAGCAGGCGCCGGAAGCCGTTCTCGTGAACGGCGAACGCAAGGCGGTCAAGGTGAGCGAACTGCGCGGCAAGACGACGGTGTTCGCGTTCTTTCCGGCGGCGTTCACCGGCACGTGCACCAAGGAGATGTGCCGGTTCCGCGACGACCTGAGCCGGTTCAACTCGCTGAACGCGCAGGTCTACGGGGTCAGCGCCGACACGCCGTTCGTGCTCAACGAGTTCGCGAAGGCCAACAACCTGACGTTTCCGCTGTTGAGCGATTTCAATCACCAGGCGATGAAGGCCTTCGGGGTGTACGATCCGGCGTTTGTGGGCCTGCTCGACGGCATCGCGAAGCGGTCCGTGTTTGTGATGGACAAGAACGGGAAGGTCGTGTACACGTGGTTGAGCGACAAGGCGGGACAGGAGCCCCCCTACGAGGACGTGGAGGCCGCGGTCGAAAAGGCCGGCTGATGCGGACGGCGGGGACCGGATGGGTCCCGGGAAGAATCCGGACATGACGCCGACGGTTCGCACCACGCTGTCGAACGGACTCCTCGTCTTGCTGCGCGAGGTCCACACGGCGCCGGTGGCCACGTTCTGGGCGTGGTACCGTGTCGGCAGCCGCAACGAGGTGCCGGGGATCACCGGCATCTCGCACTGGGTCGAGCACATGCTCTTCAAGGGGACCCCGACCCTCGGCAAGGGCGAGCTGTCGCGGCTCATCAACCGCCACGGCGGCACGTGGAACGGGTTTACCTGGAAGGACTTCACCGCGTATTTCGAGACCCTGCCCGCCGAGCACATCGGCCTCGGCATCCGCATCGAATCGGACCGCATGGTCAACACGCTGTTCGATCCCGGCGAGGTCGAGAGCGAGCGTACCGTCATCATCTCGGAGCGCGAGGGCGCTGAAAACAGCCCGGATTTCGCGCTTTACGAAGAAGTCGAGAGCGCGGCATACCGCGTCCACCCGTACCGGCACGCGGTGATCGGCTACAAGAGCGATCTGCGCGCGATCACCCGCGAGGACCTGGTGCGGCACTACCGGACGTACTACACGCCGCGCAACGCCATCGTGGTCGCGGTCGGCGATTTCGACGCCCCGGCGCTGCTGGAGCAGATCCGCGCGGCGTTCGAACCGATTCCTTCGGGCCCGCCGGTGCCGCCGATCCGCGGCGTCGAGCCGCCCCAGGAAGGCGAGCGGCGCGTCACCCTCAAGCGTCCCGGCGGCGCGGTGCCGGTCGCGCAGCTCGTTTTTCACGCGCCCCCGGTCGCGCACCCGGATTTTTTCCCTCTGCTCATCGCCGACGGCGTCTTGTCGGGGTTCAAAGGACCGGGGGTGTTCGGCGGCGACGGCCTCGGCGCGCGCAGCAGCCGGCTGTACCGCGCGCTCGTCGAGACCCAGCTGGCCGTGGAGGCCGGCAGCGCGTACCGGCCGTCGTTGGATCCGGGGTTGCTCGAGATCGGGCTGACCCTCCGGCCGGACGTTCGTCCGGAGCGGGCGGAGTCGGCGCTGCTGGCCGAGCTCGCCCGGCTCGCCGAGGAGCCGATCGATGCCGCGGAGCTCGAGAAGGTTCGCAAGCAGGCCCGCGCGCAGTGGGTGTACTCCGCGGACGGCGTCACCCAGCAGGCGGTGCTGCTCGGGAGCACCGAGGTTGTCGCGGGCGGATGGTTCCTCGAGGAGTTCGAGCAGCGCCTCGCCGCCGTGACGCCCCGGGCGGTGCAGGAGGCGGCCGCGCGGGTCTTCGACGAGCGCAACCGCACGGTCGGCTGGTATCTGCCGGTGGAGTCGCCGCAGCCCGCGGCCGCCCAACCCGCCGCCGCCCGCGGTGACGATTGATGGCCGAGGCAGGCGTCCGCGCCGTTCCCATTACGCCGGAGACGGTGACGCGGCGGCAGCTTCCGAACGGCGCCGTCGTGCTGGTGCGGGAGAGCCACGCTCATCCCGCCCTCACGGTCCGCGGATATCTGCCGGCCGGCGTGCGGGTGGACCCGCCGGGGCGGGACGGCTTGGCGGTGCTGGCGGCGTCGATGCTTACGCGCGGCACCGCCCGGCACACCTCTCAGGAACTCGCCCTCGAGCTGGATTCCATGGGCGCGAGCGTCGGCGTGTCCGCGGACATCGAGGGCGCCGGCTTTTCGGCGCGCTGCCTCGCGGAAGACGCGGAGCGGGTGCTGGAGCTTCTGACCGAGGTGCTGCTGCGGCCGACGTTCCCGCCGGAAGAAGTCGAGAAGCAGCGGGGGAAGATCATCACGGCGATCCGCGAGTCCCGGCTCGACACGCGCGCGGCGGCGGACAAGGCGTTTCGGGCGGCCGCGTTTCCCCACGGGCATCCGCACCACCGTCCCGCCGAGGGCGAAGAGGAGACCGTCGCCGCGGTGACGCGCGACGATCTCGCGGCGTTTCACCGGCAGCGGTACCGGCCGGACGGCCTCGTCGTGACCGTGGTCGGCGACGCCGCTGCGGAGTGGGTGGTCGATCGCCTCGCGCGCGCGTTCGAGGGATGGGGGCCCGCGGCCGCGCCCGCGCCGCCGCCCGTTCCGGCGGCGGGTCCGGCGCCGTCGGTGCAGCGCCGACGGGTCGAGATCCCCGGCAAGACGCAGGCCGACGTCGTGCTCGGCGTCCCGGGGTTCCCGCGGACGAGTCCGGACTACTACGCCGGCATGATGGCGGATCTCATTCTCGGCCGCCTGGGCTTGATGGGCCGGCTCGGCGCGCGCGTGCGCGACGAGGAAGGTCTCGCCTACTACGTCTACAGCCAGGCGCAGGGCGGCTTTTTCGGCGGACCGTGGGCCGTGCGCGCGGGGGTCAATCCGGCCAACGTCGCGCGCGCGATCGAGGGCATCCTCCGTGAGATCGAGGGTTTCCATCGCGAACCCGCGCGCGGCGACGAACTGCGCGACGCGCGCGATTACCTCACGGGGTCGCTCGCGCTGCGCCTCGAGACCGACGGGGGAATCGCCCAGGCCCTGCTGGAGTTGGAGCTGTTTGATCTGGGGCTCGACTATCTGCCGCGGTTCCCGGCGCTCATCAACGGAGTGACGCCGGAGCAGATGGGGGAGGTGGCGCGCCGGTATCTCCGGCTCGACGGCTACACGGTCGCCACGGCGGTCCCGGCATAACGCCGGCAGGCGGCGTGGCATGAGGGGGATGTGATGCCAGAGTTCGCGTACTTCTGCGGCACCGAGCAGTTCCAGCCCGAGACGCTGCTCGAGCACGCGGCGCAGGCCGAGGCGGCGGGGTTCGACGCGCTCGCGGTTTCCGATCACTTTCATCCTTGGGTCGACGACGCGTCCGCCGCAGCGTTCGTGTGGGGCTGGCTCGGCGCGGCCGCCGCGCGCACGAAGCGGGTGCGTCTCGCGACCCAGGTTACGTGTCCGCTGTTTCGCTATCATCCGGCGCTGGTGGCGCAGGCGGCGGCCACGACGGACCGGCTGTCCGGCGGACGCTTCGCGCTCGGCGTCGGCAGCGGCGAGGGCATCAACGAGCGGCCGCTCGGGTGGGAGTTTCCCGGGCCGAAGGAGCGGCGCGGGCGCATGGCCGAGGCGGTGACGATCATGCGCCGTCTCCTGGACGGCGACAAGCTCGACTTCGCCGGCGAGTTTTACCAGACGCACAAGGCGCGGCTGTACAGCCCGCCGCTTCACCGCGTGCCGATCTGGATGTCGGCCGGGGCGCCGCTGGCCGCGAAACTGGCGGGACGGGTCGCCGACGGTCTGATCGTCAGCGTGAAGGTCCCGGCGGAGGCGCGGGAGCAGGTGATCGATCCGTGCCTCGACGCCGCGCGCGAAGCCGGGCGGCCCAGACCGACGCTCGTCGCGCAGCGGTGGTCGATCCTCGCCCCCGACGAAGACGAGGCCTGGCAGGCGCTCGCGGCGTGGCGCGGGCTGCGCGTCGAGGGCCGGCTCGAGGAAGTGGATCCGGCCGTGCTGCGCGAGCGGGCCGACGGCATGGATCGGCGCGAGATCATCGGCAAGTACGCGTGGGCCCGCACGGCGGAAGAGCTGGTGGAAGTGTACCGCCCGCTCGTCGAGACGGGCGCCGACATCGTCACCATCCAGGTGACGTCCGTCGACCAGAGCGCGACCATCAGGCGCGTCGGCGAGGACGTGCTGCCGGCGCTGCGGCGTCTCGCGTCGCGGGCGTGACCGCGGGCCGTTGATGGCCCAGGTGACGCTGATCGCCGTGCCGGGGTTCCCCGAGGTGGGGCCCGGCACGGACCTGCCGGCGCTGATCGTCCGCACCCTGCGGTGCGCCGATCTCGCGCCGGCGGCCGGCGACGCGCTCGTCGTCGCGCAGAAGATCGTCAGCAAGGCGGAAGGCAGCGTCGTCGATCTCACCGCGGTGCACCCGGGACCGGAGGCGGTCCGGATCGCGGCGACGATCGACAAGGATCCGCGGCTCGTCGAAGTGGTGCTGCGGGAATCCACGCGCGTGGTGCGCGCGCAGCACGGCGTGCTGATCACCGAGCACCGCCTCGGCTTCATTTCGGCGAACGCCGGCGTCGACCACAGCAACGTCGGGCTGGGCCCGGACGTCGTCAGCCTTCTCCCGCGCGACCCCGACGGCTCGGCGCGCGCCATTCGGGACGCCCTGCGCGCCGCGTTCGACGTCCCGGTCGCCGTCCTGATCAACGACAGTCACGGCCGGCCGCATCGTGAAGGCGCGGTCGGCGTCTGCATCGGCGCCGCGGGCCTCGACCCCGTGGTGAGCCTGGTCGGCCGGCCCGACCTCTACGGATACACGCTGCGGACCTCGAGCGAGGCCGTCGCCGACGAGCTGGCCGGCGCGGCCACCCTCGTGCAGGGGCAGTGCGCGGAGGCCATCCCGGTCGTCCTCATCCGGGGCCTCGCGCTCGCCGAGAGCGCGGACGGCGGCGGGGCCGCGGGCCTTCTGCGCGATCCGTCACGCGACCTGTTCCGCTGACGCCGGAGAAATTTCGGGTCGAGCGTTGATCGACCGGGCCCGGAACACCCGGGGAATTTCCCCCGCAACGGCAGGATCGAACTTGGCGCGCGCGAATCGTTCGGCGTCGCGGCGGCCGGCCGGCCGCCGGACACGGATCAGCGGCCGGGTTCCCGCCGCAGTCGAGGGGGGATGACATGCACCGGATGTTTCACCGTCTCTTGACCGTAGGTCTCATCTGCGCGCTCGCGGTCGGGTTCACGTCGCTGCCGGGGCGCGCGCAGTCTGGCGGCACGACGTGGAAGGTCCGCGTGGGCGCCGACACGCCGGATCACGCGCTCCAGGGCCAGGATTTCTATCCGCGCACCATCACCGTCAACGTGGGCGACACGATCACGTGGACCAAGAACGTCGTGATCGAGCACACGGTGACGTTCTTGTCGGGGGCGCAGCCCCCGGCGCTGTTTCAGCCGCAGCCGGACAAGCGCCTGCTCTTCAACCCCCTGGCGGCGTTTCCGCAGGGCGGCCCTTCGTACGACGGCACGGGCATGGCGAGCTCCGGCGTGATCGAGGCGGCGGGCAAGACCTACACCCTCACGTTCACCAAGCCCGGCAGGTACGCGTACACGTGCCTGTTGCATCCGGGGATGCAGGGGAGCGTGCTGGTGCAGGCGGTGGGGAAGGCGCCGCTGACCCAGGCCCAGATCGACAAGGCGGCCGCGGCGCAGTGGGATGCCTCGCTCGCGGCCGGCAAGCGGCTGGTCTCAACCTGGAAGACATCGCCGGCCGCGTCGTCGTCGGGCACGGTCTACACCGCGCCCATGGTGGGGGACCAGCAGGCGCACATCTCACTGCTCCGGTTCACGCCCGGGCCGCTGCGGGTCAAGGCCGGCAGCACGGTGCGGTGGGTGATGAAGGACGGCTTTGAGATTCACACGGTCACGTTCCAGGGCGCCGGCGAGGTGCCGCAGTTCCTGCTGCTCGAGCAGCAGGCGCAGGGTCCGCCGAAGATCTTCCTCAACCCGAAGGTTGGCCCTCCAGCGGGCGGGCCGGAGGTCACCGCGAACACGTACCATAATTCGGGGATTCTTTTCCCGATGTCCCCGCCGGGGCCGACGGAGTACTCGCTCAAGTTCTCCAAGCCCGGGACCTACACGTACTGGTGCGTGGTCCATGTGCCGGAGGGCATGCGCGGCACAGTCATCGTGCAGTAGCCGCCCGATCGCACGTCGAGAGCGGGGCCGGGACCTCGTCCCGGCCCCTTACGTTTGGTACGGACTCAGCGTGTCCCGCAGCGCGTCCCCGATGAAATTGAAGGCCAGCACCGTCAAGAGAATGGCGATCCCCGGCCACAGCGCAAGCAGGGGGGAAGCGAAGATGTAGTTCTGGGCGTGGCTCAACATATTGCCCCAGGACGCGGTCGGCGGCTGAACGCCGACGCCGAGGTAGCTCAACGCCGACTCGACGAGGATCGCCTGCCCGACCCCGAGGGTCGAGGCGACCAGCATCGACGGCGTGGCCTGCGGCAGTAGGTGGCGGGCGACGATGCGCCACTCTCCCGCGCCGAGCCCGCGCGCCGCGGTCACGTACTCGAGATGGCGGGTGCGCAGCACTTCGCTGCGTACGACCCGCGCCGCCGGCATCCAGCTCGACACCCCGATGGCGAGCACGATGTTGACGACCGTCGCGCCGAGCGCGGCCAGGGCCGTGAGCAGCAGAAAGAACACCGGCACGGCGAGCATCGCGTCCGTGACGCGCATGGCGACGGCGTCCACCGCGCCTCCCCATGCCCCCGCGACCGCGCCGACGGCCGTGCCGATCGCGACCGACACGAGCATCGCGACGATGCCGATCGCGAGCGAGATGCGCGCTCCGTACAGCAGCCGGGTCCATTCGTCCCGGCCGTTCGGATCGGTCCCGAGCCAGTGACGGGCCGACGGCGGCAGCAGCACGTCGCCGATCACGATCCGGTCCGGACCGTAGGGGGTGACGGCGGGCGCGAGCGCCGCGGCGCCGACGATCAGCACCAGGTACACGAGCGACGCGAGCGCAAGCGGATTCCGGCGCAGGCGCCGGAAGCGATCCCGCCCGCGCGCCGCCGGCGCGGCGGCCTCGCGGCTACCGGGGACCAGGGCTTCGGCGGCTGAGCCTACGGCGTGGCCAGGACGCGCGCTCACGGCTACGAGATCGTGACGCGCGGGTCGAGAACGAGGTAGCTGAGGTCCGTGAGAAAGTTCGTGACCACCACGACGATCGAGACCATCAGCGTGATGCCCATGATCACGGGGTAATCGCGCTGCAGCGCCGAGTCGACCGCCAGCTGGCCCATGCCCGGCCAGGCGAACACGCTCTCCGTGATCGCGACCCCGCCGACGAGGCGGGGGATGGACAGCGCGACGACCGTGACGATCGGAATCAGCGCGTTGCGGAGGCCGTGATGGTAGACGACGGCGCGCTCCGCGACCCCCTTCGCGCGCGCGGTCCGGAGGAAATCCGCCGTGAGCACCTCGAGCATGCTCGACCGGGTGTAGCGCACGATCTGCGCCAGGTTGGCGGTGGCCAGGACCGCGGCCGGCAGGACGAGATGCGCCAGCCGGTCGCCGGGGGACGGCGCCGCGCCCAGCGTGTATGCGCCGGACGACGGCAGGACGCGCCAGTGCACCGCGAAGAGCACGATCAGCATGAGCCCGAACCAGAACACCGGCACGGACATGCCGAAGAACGCCACGCCGGTCGACAGATGGTCGACCAGCGAGTCGCGGCGCAGCGCGGAGACGACCCCCAGCAGGACCCCGATGCCCACCGACAGCGCGAGGCCCGTGACCACGAGTTCGAGGGTCGCGGGCAGGCGGTCCGCGAGCAGACGGGTGACCGGAAGCCCCTGGCCGTAGGACGTCCCCAACCGGCCGCGCAGCACGTTGCCGAGCCAGCGGCCGTACTGAACGCCGAGGGGCTGATCGAGACCGAGCGCGCGGGCCGCTTCCTTGATCTGCTCGCCCGACATCTCGGGGGCCAGCAGGATCCCCGGCCCGCCCGGCGCGGCGTGGATCAGCGCGAAGGTGAGCATGCTCACGAGCACGAGCAGCACGAGCGACTGCGCGGCCCGGGAGACGAGATAGCGCTGCATCCGCCGGGTGCCCTATTCCAGGGCGAGGACGCCGAGCGCGCGCGCCCCTACGACGGCGCGATCCACACGCGGTTCAGATAGAGGAGCGCGTCGCGGTAGTCGGTGCGCGCCCACCCGCGGACCCGCTTGCTGAGCGCCTGGATCTCCCGCGGGTGATAGATGAAGTTCACCGGCTGCTCTTCCGCGATCATCTTGTACAGGCGGTCGTAGATCGCACGGCGCTTGTCCGCGTCGAACGTCGACAGGCCCTGCTGGAACAGCCGGTCGACGTCGGCATTGGAGTAGCCCCACTCGTTGGTCGAGCCGCCGGTCTGCCAGTACGAGTGCTGGTCCGGCGTCGCCGGCGTGACGTAGTAGAACGCGACGGCCACGAAGTTGTGCTCGACGCGCTCGCGCGTCATGTAGTTGTTGAACTCCAGCGTCTCGAGGCGTGCGTCGACGCCGACGTCGCGCAGGTTCTGCTGGACGATCAGCGCCGTCTGCTCGCGCTCCGGCTGGCCCTGATCCGTGAAGAACGGGAACGCGAACCGCTGGCCGTCCTTGACCAGCACCCCGTCCGGCCCGGCTTTGAACCCGGCCTCCCCGAGCATCTTGCGCGCGCGGTCGGGATCGTAGTCGAAGACGGGCGCGCCGTGCGGATACCAGCCCTTCAGCGCCGGCGGGATCGGGCCGTTGCTGCGGTCGGCCTTGCCGTGCGTAACCTGCTGGATGATGCCTTTGCTGTTGATCGCGTGCGCGAACGCCTGGCGCACCGCCCGGTCGTGGAACCACTTTCCGAAGCGCGGGTCGTTGTAGTTGTAACCGAAGAAGCGGAAGTCCATCAGCCCGCGCTCGATCAGGTACAGGTTCGGCGCGTTCGCGAGCGCCGGCAACTGCGCCACGGTCGGGAACGCGACGTCCAGCTCGCCGGTCTTGACCTGCACGATCGTGGAGTTGAGGTCCCGGACGATCTTGAAGATCACCGAGTCGAGGTACGGACGGCCCTCGTGATAGCGGTCGTTCGCGACGACGGTGAAGTGGTCGCCGGTGACGTGCTCGCCGAATTTGAACGGGCCCGTGCCGACCGGATTCCGGATGAACGCCTCGGGAAACTTGGCCCGGTTGAAGTCCTGCCCGGCGAGGAGATGCCGGGGCAGCATGAACGTGAGGTAGCAGAGGAGCTCGACGAGAGACGAGTAGGGCTGCTTCGTGGCGAGCTTGATCGTCGTCGGGTTCACGACCTCGATGCCGGTGACCGGCTCGAGGTTCCCGCGCAGGATGCTGTTGACCTTCGGGTCCGCGTACATCTGGAGCGTCCACTTGACGTCGTCGGCGGTGAACGGCCGGCCGTCGTGCCACCGCACGCCGTCTTTCAAGTGGAAGGTCCAGGTCAGCCCGTCCTTCGACGTCTCCCAGCGCTCGGCGAGATCGGGCTGCGGGCTCCAGTCGACCGGGCTGTACCGGACCAGGCCGTTGAAGAGCGACTTGTTGACCATGAGGTTCTGGATCAGGCCGATCGGCGGCCACGGCACCACGTTGGCCGTGACAGGGATCTTGAACGCGCCGCCGCGCCGCGGTTCTTCAGCCGCCGCGCCGGCAGGACCGATCAGCCGGGCGGCCGGCCCGGCGCCGAGCGTCGTTCCGGCGACCGCCAGCCCCGACGCCCCGGTGAGGAACCGGCGTCGTGTCACTCGATGGCCGCGCCTCGCCATGCCGCGCCCCCCCCGGATGCATTTTCGGCGTCCTCTTGCAGGGAGCGCCGGGGGATTCCTGCACCGCACGACATGTCGAAAGGAGAAGGGTTTCACTGACCTGAACATGAGGCCGGGGTCGCGACTCGCTGTACGGGAGGGACACATCGAGATGAAGCGCTGTGGCATTGTCGTGCTTGCGTTGGCCCTGACCGCCGCCCTCGCCGCCCCGTTGACCGCGCCGCGACCCGCGGGCGCCGCGCTCGAACTGAAGTTCTACTACCCGGTCGGCGTATCGGGACCCCTCGCCAAAGTGATGGACGGGATGGTTTCCGACTTCAACGGGATCCATCCCGGCATCCACGTGACGCCGATCTTTTCCGGCGGATACTACGAGACCATGACGAAGACCCAGACCGCGGTGATGGCCGGCGCTCCGCCCGACGTGGCGGTGCTGCTCTCCACGGATCTGTTCACGCTCCTCGACCTCAACGCGATCATCCCGCTCGACGCGTTCATCGGGCAGTCGGGCGGCGATCAGTTCCGAAGCGACTTCTTCGGCGCGTTCTGGCTGAACTCGCGGACCGCGACCACCACCTATTCGATTCCGTTTCAGCGCAGCACGATCGTCCTCTACTATAACCAGGACGCTTTCCAGCGGGCCGGGCTCGATCCCACGAAGCCCCCGAAGAACTGGACCGAGCTGGAGCAAGATGCCCAGAAGCTGACGCTGCACGACGCCGGCGGCGCGGTGACGCAGTGGGGCGTCGGGATCCCGACATCCGGCTTCACCTACTGGCTCTTTCAGGGGTTTGCGGCCGAAGCCGGTCAGGCCCGCATCGCGACTCCGGACGGCACCCAAACGTACTTCGACACGCCGCAGACGGCCCGCGCGCTGCAGTTCTGGCTGCACCTCGCGGATCTCCGGGTCGAACCCCGCGGCATTCTGACGTGGGAGACGCTGCCGACGGAGTTCGTCGCCGGCCGGTACGCGATGATCTACCATTCCACGGGCAGTTTGACGTACATCCGAAGCAACGCCTCGTTCAAGTTCGGGACGGCGTTCATGCCGGCGGACAAGCAGTACGGCACGCCGACGGGCGGCGGCAACTTCTACATTTTCCGAGGCATCCCCGCGGAGCGCCAGCGGGCGGCGTGGGAGTTCGTCCAGTGGATGACCGCTCCCCAGCAGGCGGCGCGCTGGAGCGAAGCCTCCGGGTACGTCGCGGTGCGGAAGTCGGCGTTCAATATCAGGCTGTACAAAGACTACACCGACAAGTTTCCGCAAGCGCTGACCGCCCGGGACCAACTGCAGTACGCGCAGGCCGAGCTGTCCACGCACAACGGCGGCGAGATCCAGAACATGTACTCCAACGACCTGCAGGCCGCGCTGACCGGGCGCAAGACCCCTCAGGCCGCGCTGCGCGACGCGCAGCAGCAGGCCGACCGGCTGCTCAGCCAGTACCGGAAGCGGTAGCGGGCCGGGGTCCCGCCCGCGATGCCCGTCCAGTTGCGTGTGCTCGGGTGCGGCGACGCGTTCGGCAGCGGCGGGCGCTTTCAGACCTGTTTTCTCGTCTCCGCGGATGCGACGCGCTTTCTCGTCGACTGCGGCGCCACCGCGGTGATCGCGATGCACCGCTGGAAGGTCGACCGGGCGGCGATCGATCTCGTCCTCTTGAGCCACCTGCACGGCGACCACATGGCGGGACTGCCGTTCTTGCTGCTGGACGCGCACTTCAACGTGCGGCGGACCCGGCCGCTCCTCGTGGCCGGGCCGCCCGGGACGCGCGCGCGGCTGCCTCAGATGATGGAGGTGCTCTTCCCCGGCTCGTCCGCGATGGCGCTGCGCTTCCCCCTCGAAGTGACCGAGTACGCCCTCGAGGCGCCGAACCGGATCGCCGGGCTCGTCGTAACGCCGTACGAGGTCGTTCATCCGTGCGGCGCGCCGCCCGCGGCGCTTCGGATCGAGTGCGGCGGCCGCACGATCGCCTATTCCGGCGACACGCAGTGGGCGCCCGGGCTGGTGCGGGCCGCCGACGGAGCCGACCTGCTGCTGCTCGAGTGCAACGCGTACGACCGGCGGCTTCCGAACCATCTCGACCTCGGGACGCTGCTCGAGCACAAAGACGAGCTGCGCAGCCGGCGGATTGTCTTGACCCACATGGGCGAGGAGATGCTGGCGCACCGCGACCGTTCGCCGTGGGAGAGCGCGGAGGACGGAATGACGCTGACGGTCGAGTAGCGAACCAGTCCTTATGGCGGACAATCGCGATCGGCCCCGGCCCGGCGACGACACCGACGGCGTGTCGTGGCGGATGATCGCCGCCGGAATGCCGGTCGTCGCCTCCGACGGCACGCAGGTGGGGCGGGTGACGCACGCGCTGGGCGACCCGGACCAAGACATCTTCGACGGCGTCGGATTCCGGCATCATCTGTGGTCGTCGCCGCGGATGGCGCCGGCGGGGGTGGTCGCGCGGATCACGGAATCGGCGGTCCACCTGAGCATCACCGCGGCGCAGGCGGAGCAGTGTCCGGCCTACGAGGAAGAGCACGTCTTCAAGATCGGCAACACCGGGTTCTTCCGTCACCGGGAGGGTTGGCGGGCCGGGTGATGCGGACGACGATTCGCACCATGTGTCCGATGAACTGCCACCCCACGCTGTGCGGGATGCTCGTGGACGTGGAGAACGGACGCGTCACGGGCGTGCGCGGCGATCCCGACAATCCGGACAGCCGCGGCTTTCTCTGTGTCCGCGGGCAGGCGTCGCAGGAGATCATCGGCAACCCGCGGCGGCTTCTGGCGCCGATGGTCCGGGACCGGCGCTCGGCGGACGCCTGGCGGCAGACGACGTGGGACGAGGCGCTCGGCCGCATCGCCGCGCGGATGCGCGAGGCGGGCCGCGAGGCGGTCGCGCTGTGGCAGGGCCACGGCAACAACGCCAACAGCTACGGCGTCCGGACCGGCGGGCAGCTGCTGCGCCGGTTTGCGAACCTCTACGGTTGCCAGTGGTGGAACTCGACCATGATCTGCTGGGGCCTCGGGGCGTTTGGGATCGCGCTCACCGGGCCCATCGAGACCAGCACGAAGGAAGACATGGGCGCGCACGCGGGGCTCATCGTGCTCTGGGGCGCGAATCTGGCGAGCCAGCCCAACACCGCCCGCCATCTCGCCGCGGCGCGCCGGCGCGGCGCCGGCATCGTCACGATCGACGTGCGGCGGACCGAGGCGGCGGCGCAGTCCGACGAGGTCCTGCTGATCCGACCGGGCACCGACGCGGCGCTCGCGCTCGGCCTGATGCACGTGATCGTCGGCGAGGGGCTCTACGACCGCGAGTTCGTCGCGCGGCACACCACGGGCTTCGACGAGCTCGCCGCGCATGTCCGGGCGCACCCGCCGGCCTGGGCCGAGCGGGAGACGGGGGTGGCCGCGGACCGGATCGTCGCCCTGGCCCGCCGCTACGCGTTCGTGCGGCCGGCGATGATCGTGATCGGCGGGAGCTCGATGCACAAGGGCGTGAACGGCTGGCAGGGGGGCCGCGCCGTCGCGTGCCTGCCGGCGCTCACCGGCAACCTCGGCCGGCCGGGCGCGGGGTTCGGGCCGCGGCACGGGAGCTCCGCGCACGGCCAGGCGCTCGCGAGCATCGCGGCCGTGGACCGGCGGCCGCCGGGCCGCTACATTCCGAACCAGATGCCGCGCATTACCGAAGCACTCGTCGCCGGGCGCATCCAGGTGCTGTGCCTGTTCGGCACCGACATGCTCTCGTCGTTCGCGGATGCGGCGGAGGTGGCCCGCGGGCTCGACCGCGCCGGGCTCGTCGTCTGCCACGATCTGTTCATGAACGACACCGCCCGCCGGTTCGCCGACATCGTGCTGCCCGCGACGGCGTGGCTCGAGGACGTCGGCTGCAAGAGCACCAACACGCACCTCTACCTGATGCCGAAGGTCCTCGAACCGCCGGGGGAGGCGCGGCCGCTCACGCGGGTCCTCCGAGACCTCGCGGCGCAAGTCGGGGTCGCGGAGTTCTTCCCGTGGGAGACGGACGAGGGGCCGATCGACGCGATCCTCCACCACCCGTCGACCGGACACGCCTCCGTGGCGGCGCTGCGCGCCGAAGGGGGCATCCGCGCGCTGCGCATTTCGCACGTGGCGCATCCGGATCTCGTCTTTCCCACGCCGTCGGGCAAGGTCGAGTTTGTCTCGACGCGGGCGGCGTCGCTGGGCCTGCCGTCCCTTCCCGTGTATACGCCGCTGCCCTCGTCGGGCCGTTATCCGCTGGCGTTCCGGCAGGGCCGGACGCTTACGCAGTTCCACGGGTTCTACGATCACGGCCGCGCGCTGCCGACGCTCGCCCGGCTCGACCCCGAACCCAGACTGTGGCTCTCGCCCGCCGACGCCGCCGCGCGCGGGCTCGCGGACGGTACCTTGATCCGCATCTTCAACGAGCGCGGCGAGTTTCGGGCGCGCGCGCAGGTCACCGGCGACGTGCCCGCCGCCACGGTGTGGATGCGCGACGGCTGGACGGGGCTGAACGACCTCACGTCCGGCGGCGCGTCGATCCCGGACGAGGCCGTCGACGTCTTCGAGTTTTCGGCGGGCCAGTCGGCCTTCGACGCGATGGTCGAGGTGGAGCCGGCCGGCTCTGGGGCGGACGGATGATCGACCGCGCGGACGTGGTGGTGATCGGGTCGGGCGGCCTCGGCGCCGCGACGGCGTTCTATCTCGC